>NZ_JABXKO010000050.1:0-18796 GCF_017114965.1 Nostoc sp. JL31 | reverse complement strand
GGCAGCGATCTGAGGGAGAATTTAATGCAATTAAGGGGAGTATAAAAGAGCTTCAAGGGTTCCTGCACCGCACAAACGACTTTAAGATCCGGGAATAACTATGCAACTCGATTGGCGGTAAATCTCCAGCCACTCGGCTAAAGGCACGAACACCTCTGACTTTTTATCTTTGTCCCACATCCACCACCCACCAGCTAACCCACTGTAGAAGTTGAAATCAGCAATTTCTCTGCATGTCAGGTCATCCGAGCATTCCCTGACCTTTTTCCATAGCAGAAATTCTAGCCCAGAACACCATCTGGCTGACCACATTCCTTCTGAGAAACTGGTCATCATCTCCCAAACCATTTGTTTTGGATCTTCTGCGATCGTTAATTCATTCATGTCTTGTGGGGATTCGTCTCAAAGCTCCCGGATGTGGGGTGAGTGGTTGCTATGAAGGGCAACCGCGTTATTCATTCCAATCAACCAGCACCTCATTCACAATCACAACCCCCCACTGCGGAAACTTTGCCAGCAGTTTCTTGATTGCGATCACCAGCATCGGATCGTCATTCCAGTACGAGAGCAAGAAGTCAAAAGCCGGATTCTGCCCCGAATTCGCCGCAACTTTCAGTTTCTGCATACGTTCTGGTCGCAGATTTGACAAAAGCAACTATCGCCTCATGCGACCATTTTTCAGTGCTGGGGACAGGCGCGGCTCAGAAATTATAGTTTCATAATGACAGTGAGTCCAAACGAATCAATCGCATTATCGATTTAAGTAGCGATGCCTTTAAAATATAAAATGACAGCGATAGGAATGTAACAATCGCTCTATGAATCAGGAATCACCTCAATTCATCAACCATATTGTTTCAAGTTTGCGGTCAATTGAGGGAATTACAGCCATCTCATTGGGCGGTTCACGGGCACGGGGCAACCACACCAATAATTCAGATGTGGATTTGGGAATTTATTATAATTCAGAAAACCCGCCCGATTTAATTGCTCTAAATCGCCTCGCCTGTGAGCTTGATGATAACCATCGGGTAAATTTGATTACTGCGATTGGTGAATGGGGAAAATGGATTAACGGCGGCGGTTGGCTACAAGTTCAAGGTGTAGGTGTAGATTTTCTCTATCGCGATTTGGCGAAGGTCAATCGTGTGATTGATGATTGCCATGCTGGACAAATTACTATTGATTATCAACCAGGACATCCTCATGGTTTTGTATCCTCGATTTATATGGGCGAAATTGCTATTTGTCAGGTACTTCACGACCCGGATGGTGCTTTAGAAGCTTTGAAGCTCAACACAAAGCCTTATCCAGTTGGGCTGAAACAGGCAACTATTGATACTTTCGCCTGGGAGATCAGTTTCTCGCTGGTGGTTGCTTCTAAGGCGATTGCACGCGATGATGTTGTTTACGCAGCAGGTTGTTGTTTCCGCAGTGTGGCGTGTATGAATCAGGTTTTATTTGCCCTCAATGAAGATTACCTGTTGAATGAAAAAGGTGCGGTGGCAATCGCAAGTACGTTTGCTATTTGCCCTATCGACTATCAGCAAAGGGTTGAGCAAGCGTTTGCGCTTTTAGCTGCTTCTTCAAAATCGATAACTGAGGCGATTGCGATTCTTGAAGCGATTGAGGATGATTTGAGTCACTGGTATGGGAATCGGCGATTAGCGATGTAATTTTTCTTGTCATCTGACTTTAGTAACCTTACTACTATTCAAAGGAAACCGCCGAATCATCTCCTGCAACGCCACAACCTCACCCAAGGCGCATATACACATATTCCCCCAACATTGCAATTGCAATCCTCTGTTGCCTTGCCTATTTAAACAAAGCTTTCGCATCCGATTTGGACTTGACCTGTGCTGCCTCCGGCTTTCTTTTCTCCTTACAAGCAGCCACAAATATAGCTTCCGGTGACTTAACCCCAATCCACGTTCGGATTGCCTCTTTGAGATAAGCGATTTTATAAGCCTTAAGAGATTTGTTAGTGTCGTTCCTGAGTAGTATTGAATATCAGGAGAATGAGTAACTTTATCTACAACGAAACCAATTTTCATTCCAGATGTATAGGTGACTCCGGAACGGGTAGTTTGTTCAATGCGAATTTCATACTTAACAGGTTGCCCTGGTTGAAGCCAAGAATCAAAGCGATCGCCCAAATTGATCTGATAAGCATCGGCCCAGTGAGGATAGGGTCGATGTGGAACAAGTGGGTAAGACATCTTGCTAGACATCGCTGAAGTTGAAAATAATTCATTTTGTGCAAGGGACGCGGCGGAAAAAGTGCCTTCTCTTCGAGACGCGCAAAGGACATGGTACAGGGCGATTGCGCGTCTCGTAGTTGATGCTTTATAACTGTTGAAATGCTTTCTAAATATAGATTTTCGCATTTTCTGATCCCTTTTTTTTGATTTCTTTGTAAGAAATTTGGGAAAAGACCTTAAAAAGATGCGAGTCCACGAAATTATGACCAAGTAACTCTTATCTGTTGCCTATCTGTTATTATCAGTTCTGTTCAAGTCAGACAGAAATTATTCTCGGAGATAAACAATGGGCAAGAAATATGATGTTTATGGTGTAGGTAATGCCTTAGTAGATATAGAATACGAAGTATCTCCAGAGTTACTACAAGAGCTAAAGATTGATAAAGGTGTAATGACACTGCTAGATGAAGACAGTCAAAATCATATTTTGGAAAATCTTAAAAATCTTCATTGCCATAAGAGTTGTGGAGGTTCAGCAGCAAACACAATAGTGGCGATTAGTCAACTAGGAGGAAAAGCTTTTTATTCCTGCAAAGTGGCTAATGATGAATTTGGAGACTTTTACATCGAAGATTTACTCAACTCTCAGGTAGATACCAACTTAAAAAATGGCGGCCGCCAATCAGGAATTACAGGTAAATGTTTAGTTTTAGTAACTCCCGATGCAGATCGCACCATGAATACATTTTTGGGAATTACTGAAAAGTTTTCTACACAAGAATTAGTATCATCAGCAATCGTTGATTCAGAATATATATATATCGAAGGATATTTAGTGACTTCTCCCACAGCAAAAGAAGCAGCTATAAAGGCTAGAGAAATAGCTGAAAAAGCGGGAGTAAAAACTACCATGTCCCTATCTGATTACAACATGGTAAAATTTTTTAAAGATGGTTTATTAGACATCATTGGTCCTGGTTTAGACTTGATTTTTGCTAATGAAAGTGAAGCATTAGAACTAGCAGACACACAAGATTTTCAAGTAGCTGTAGACAAACTAAAAACCCTGAGTAAGAAATTTGCCATTACTCGCGGTGCCAAGGGTTCAGTTGTATTTGATGGTCAGAAATTAATCGAAATCACTGCACCTCAAGTAAAAGCTGTAGATACAGTAGGAGCAGGAGATATGTATGCAGGAGCTTTCCTCTATGGAATTACCCAAGGTATGAGCTATGAAGAAGCCGGAAAATTGGCATCGACCGCAGCTTCTAAGATTGTTACATCCTATGGGCCAAGATTAAAAACTGAGGAATTAAAGGCATTAGTTACTGCTTAACTCGACTTTATCCAAAATTAAGAACTCGCTTTCTTTATCCGGCAAAAACCCTAGCTTTTTGGCAAATACTTTTTCCATGTCACAGATTATCGATGAAGTTAAAAAACTAAAACTACTGCCATACAAAGGTTTCAGCTTAAGCGATCGCGTTGTGAAAAAAATGGATAAAGTCGAGCTAACATTCAGTGTATTTATGAGCGCTGCTTTTTATGCTGCTTGGAAGTTAAAATGTCAACACAAGCAACCTATTTTTTGAAAGCTTGTGTTGGCGAAAAAATCAACACAAGCTAGCTCCCGCCAATAACTACAGTGCCTGTAGCAAAGTTTCTATAGCTTTCTGTTTTTGAGGATCTGCTCCTTCGTCAAGTCTTCATTTGACTTCAATAGGACTATTTGAGGTTTGTATACTAAGCTTTTTCCGCAATGTTTCCATATAAATGTAAAACACTGGAGTTAGATAGAGAGTCAATATCTGAGAAAACAGCAATCCACCAACGATCGCAATCCCCAAAGGACGACGCGCTTCTGAACCGACTCCCGTTCCCAGAGCAATAGGGAGTGTCCCAATTAAAGCTGCCATCGTCGTCATCATAATCGGGCGGAAGCGAATCAAGCAAGCGGCATAAATGGCATCAAAGGAATTTTTACCTTCCTTTCGTTGGGCAACAATTGCAAAATCCACCAGCATAATCCCGTTTTTCTTGACGATGCCTACTAGTAGGATGATGCCGATGAAAGAGTAAAGGTTTAAATCAACCTGGAAAATTAGCAGTGTCAGTAATGCACCAAAACCCGCCGAAGGCAAACCGGAAAGAATAGTAATCGGGTGAATGAAATCCTCATAGAGGATACCGAGAATTAGATAGATTACTAAAATAGACACCAACAACAGCACACCTAAATCATTGAAAGACTGTTGAAATGTCTGTGCTGAACCCTGAAAGCTGGTGGTAATTGTTGAGGGTAGCACCTCACTGGCTGCTTGCTTAATGGCTTCTGTGGCCTGACTTAGAGACGTTCCTGGGAGCGTGTCAAAAGAGATTGTTGAAGAGGGGAGTTGAGCAACGTGAGTGACAGTCAGGGGACCGACACCCTGGGTGATATTAGCGATCGCACTCAGAGGAACAAGTTTCCCGGTACTCGATTGCACATAGAGCATCGATAGGGCAGTGGGATCTCGTTGAAACTCCGGTTTTACTTCTAAGATTACATAAAATTGGTCATTTGGAGTATAAATAGTTGAAACCTGGCTAGAACCATAAGCAGCACTGAGAGTTTGTTCAACTTGTTGGGCGCTAATGCCAAGGGTTGCAGCTTTGTTATGGTCAAATTTGACTTGGATTTGGGGAGTGCTGAGTTGTAAATCGGTGTCAACGTTCTGGAGTCCTGGTAGGGTTTTGATTTTATCTACAAGTTTAGGAACGTATTGGCGCAAGTCTTGCAGATTTAAACTCTGCAATGTGAACTGATAAGTAGAATTAGTTTGTTGTCCACCGATGGGAATAGCTGGTGGAGAGCGGAGGAATGTCTTAATCCCAGTTGTCCGCCTTAACTTGGGGGTTAGCTCTTGAATAATTTCGTCGGCGCTCAGTTGACGTTGAGAACGTGGCTTGAGCCGAATTGTAATTCGCCCAGAGTTGACGGAGGCATTAGGGCCGCTTGCACCCACAATTGAATCAACCGCTTCAATATTGGGATCTTGACGAATAATGTCAACAACCTTTTGCTGGTGACGACGCATATCATCAAAAGAAATATCTTGTGCTGCTTTCGTATTCCCCATAAGTTGTCCGGTGTCTTCGGTGGGAATAAAGCCTTTGGGAACGATGACGAACAAATAGACAGTCATTACCAGCAAAATGCCAGAACCGATGAGTGTCATCAGGCGGTATTTTAAGATCGGCTTGAGCGTCCAATCATATCCTTGCAGTAGTAAATCAAATGCTCGTTCTGAGACTCGATACACCAAATTTGGTCTTTGTTGATGGGATGAACTTAAGAAACGACTGCATAACATTGGGGTGAGACTGAGGGAAACAAAACCCGAAACCAAAATTGCCACAGCGATCGTCACGGCAAATTCATGAAATAATTTACCGATTATTCCACTCATAAACATGATGGGGATGAACACCGCCACCAGGGAGAGAGTCATGGACAAAATGGTGAAGCTGATTTCCCTCGATCCCTTTAATGCCGCGTCTAGGGGAGATTCGCCCATTTCCCGATAACGGACGATATTTTCCAACACCACGATCGCATCATCCACCACAAAGCCCACAGAAAGGGTCAATGCCATGAGGGAGAGATTGTCTAGGGAGAAGCCCGACAGATACATCGCCGCAAAAGTGCCAATGATCGCTATAGGTAAGGCTAAACTGGGTATCAGCGTCGCAGTTGTATCACGTAAGAATAAGAAAATTACTAAGACAACTAGACAAACCGAGAGAACCAAGGTAAATTTTACATCACTGACAGAGGCTCGAATTGTTTGGGAGCGATCGTACATAATTCCCATCTCAATGGATTTGGGAACTTGTTCGCGGAGTGTAGGTAAGAGTTTCTGGATGGCATCAACGATATTTACAGTATTAGCACCAGGCTGTGGCTGTACAGCAAGAACAACCGAATGGCGGTTTGTCACTTTCTGATCGCTATACAAATTTGAGACTTTGACGTTTTGTTCGCTGTCAATCACCTGTCCCAAATCCTGGAGTCGCACAGGCGCACCATTTTTGTAGGTTACAATCAACTGGCGATAGCTGGCAGCGTCGGTAAGTTGACCGTTCGCCTGAATTGTATAACTTTTATAAGTGCCAGACAGACTACCTGTTGGTAAATTGACATTTCCTTGTTGGATGGCAGTTTTTACCTGATTTAGACCAATTCCCCTTGATGCCAACTCTCGCGGGTCAACCTGAACCCGGACTGCATATTGCTGTTGACCAAAAACCTGTACCTGAGCAACACCATCAATCATCGAGATGGGCTGACCAACTGTTACCTCTGCGTATTCATCTACTGTCGAGATTGGCTGTGTCTCAGAATACATATAGAGGAAGAGAACTGGTGAGACAGAGGGGTTGACTTTGCGGTAAGTGGGCGGGTGAGGCATTCCGGCGGGTAGTTGTCCGGCGGCAGCGGAGATGGCTGCCTGCACATCTTTGGCGGCATCTTCCACTCTGCGGCTAAAGTCAAATTGTAAGGAAATGTTGGTGCTACCAGTTGAACTGGTGGAATTGAATGAATTGAGTCCGGCAATTTCGGTAAACTGTCTTTCTAGGGGTGCGGCGACCGAAGATGCCATTGTTTCTGGGGTGGCACCTGGGAGACTAGCAGAGACAGATATAAAAGGATATTCAACGTTGGGTAGGGCACTGATGGGTAATAGTACATAACTCATCAGACCGAAGATGAGAATACCGATCATCACCAAGGTGGTCATGACTGGACGACGGATGAAGGGTTCTGAAAGGTTCATGGGTTTTGTTATCCCAGAAATGTGGATTTTGGCTACTGATTTTTGACCTAACTGAACGGTATTGGTTTATATTTCATAAGGGCAAATATAGGACAATCCCTTTCCACTCCAACTGATCGCTGTAATTAACCAGCAGCAGCAATTCGTCAATTGCTTGTCTAATTGGCATCCGATCATTGACTACGAACAAACCCAACATTTGCTCTCCCTTTAACAATCGCTCGTAAGCGAAATCTGGCATCGTTGCCCGGTCGTGAGGACTATGCGATCGCTTGCTGCTGCCCAATTTAAGATTGCTGGGTCATCTACCTCCTGCAAACCAACATCCTGAACGCGAAGTAAGTCAAGATTCGGTTGACGCAGAAATAGTCCTCGCACAATATCGCCATTGAAATTCTCATCGCTCAATAACTTCAGCATTGACATTTTTTAAAATTATTGCTGGGCTAATAAGCGAGAACGAATTAGGCTCAAATCAGGTTGAACATTTGACAGATGCTGATGAACAGATTCAGCTAATTGTTCGCGTTGTTCGAGGTATAATTCCACAGCATCTCGATGTCGGAGGTAGTAACCAATTGTCAGGTATACATCAGATAATGACAAGGATGAGTAACGCCCAACAATAGATTCAGGGGATGCACCATCTTGAAAGCTACGAATTACCAGTTCTAGCAAAACCCTTGTATTACCTACCCGAATTGCACCTGTTGCATCTTCACTTAAGGGAGGAATTTCTTGTTCTAGTGCTAAAGTCATAGTGTAATTATTCCAAAAACGCTAATATCTAAATTTTAGTGTGGTGCTATTTCGTAATTAGTAATTGATAATTACTAATTATTTTAATCTGTAGCCTTACTTTGCAGAATTGATGCTAAATCGAGTAGGTCTGAAAGACTAATATTGCTTGTTAAACATCACGATCGCCCCCCTGTAAATGAGAACACCCGCCGGAACTTAACTTCATTGAGCTTCTTCCGCCACGATTCCATATAAATATAGAACACGGGTGTTAAATACAAGGTCAATATCTGAGAAAACACCAGTCCGCCCACAACTGCAATCCCTAGAGGACGGCGGGATTCGGAACCAGCCCCAAATCCGATCGCTATGGGTAAGGTTCCCATTAATGCTGCCATCGTCGTCATCATAATTGGACGGAAGCGCACCAAACAGGCTTGATAAATTGCCTCAGACGGTTTTTTCAATTCTTCTCGCTGGGCAACAATTGCAAAATCCACCATCATGATCCCGTTTTTCTTAACGATGCCCACTAAGAGAATTATGCCGATAAAGGAATAAACATTGAGTTCGACATGGAATATTATCAGCGTTAACAATGCCCCAAAACCTGCTGACGGCAAACCGGAAAGAATCGTAATTGGGTGAATGAAATCTTCGTAGAGAACACCCAGAATCAGATAAATTACGAGGATGGCGATCGCTAACAGTAAACCCAAACTCGGCAGTGAACTTTGAAATACCTGGCTTGCACCCTGAAAACTGGTGCTAATACTGGCAGGAATTACCCGATCGATCAGTTTTTGAATCTCTTCGTTGGCATTTCCCAAGGAGACACCGGGGGCGAGGTTAAAGGAAATGGTGGCGGCGTTCATCCGACCGTTATGATTGACCATTAACGGGCCGACTCCCTGAGATAGTTTGGCGAATGTCTTCAGAGGAACTGCCACTCCAGTGCTGGAGTTAACATACAATGTCAAAAGAGCGTTGATATCCTCCTGATACTGTGGTGCTAATTCCAAAATTACCTGATACTCATTGGTCGCTGCATAGATGGTTGACACTTGGTAGGAACCGTAGGCACTTCTGAGGGTATTTTCGATTTGCTCGGCAGTGATGCCATAAGTTGAGGCTTTATCGCGGTCAATGTCAATTTGAATCTGGGAAGCAAATTGTAAATCGCTGTTGACATCCTGGAGTTCTGTCATCTCCTTCATCTTGACAACAAGTTGGGGAACATACTCCTGTAAGGGTTTGACATCAGAACTCTGGAGTGCAACTTGATAAAGTCCTGTGCTTTGTTGAGCGCCAATGGGAATCGCAGGAGGATTTTGTAAGAATACTTGGATGCCTGGAACTGTGGCGAGTTTGGTTCGCAAATTTTGCACGATTTCGTCAGCACTAAGCTGGCGCTGCGATCGCGGTTTTAACCGAATAAACAAACTACCAGAATTAGCTGCAACTGCTGCTCCACCGCCACTAGCACTGGCTCCTGCCCCAATATTGGAGTTGACTGCATCTACATTTGGATCTTGGCGGATCAGGTTAGCAACTGTCTGCTGATGTTGGACAAGATTATCGAAGGACGCATCTTCGGCTGCTTGGGTAATGCCTGTAATTTGTCCGGTATCTTCGCTAGGAATAAAGCCTTTGGGAACTATCACCAACAACCCAACTGTCACCGCCAATAGAAAGACAGATAAAATCATTGTGGTGCGATGATATTTTAAAACTTTTTTCAGACTCCAATCGTACAGACCCAGGAAGCGATCAAATACATATTCGGAAGCTTGATATAAGCGACTTTGATTAGCATGATCTACAGGACGCAGAAAACGGCTGCACAACATCGGAGTCAGAGTCAAAGACACAAAACCAGATACCAGAATTGCAACTGCGATCGTCACAGCAAATTCATGAAATAATCGTCCCAGTACTTCACTCATGAACAACATGGGGATGAAGACTGCAACCAAAGAAAGGGTCATCGACAGAATTGTAAAACCAATTTCTCTCGACCCATTCAACGCCGCTTCTAAGGGACGCTCCCCCATTTCCATGTGACGGACGATATTTTCCAACATGACGATCGCATCATCCACGACGAAGCCCACTGAAAGGGTCAACGCCATCAGTGATAGGTTATCTAGTGAGTATTGCAGCAAATACATCACTGCAAAAGTACCAATTAGCGAAACGGGTAACGCCAAACTGGGAATCACCGTCGCCGAGAGGTTTCGCAAAAAGATGAAAATTACTAAGATAACTAGAGCGATCGTCAAAATCAAGGTAAATCTGACATCATCCACCGAATCTCGAATTGACTGAGACGCATCATACAGAATCCCAATTTCCACGGATTTTGGAATCTGGTCTCGCAAATTCGGAAGCAATTTTTTAATAGTGTCTACGACTTCTACCGTATTGGTTCCAGGCTGCCTTTGAATGGTGAGAATAATGGCGCGGGTGTTGTTGTACCAACTTGCTACCTTGTCATTTTCTACACTGTCAACAATCCTACCCAGTTGATTGAGATAGATGGGCATTCCATCTTTGTAAGAGACAATCAACTGGCGATAAGCAGCCGCATCTTCGAGTTGACCGTTAGTTTGAACTGTAAAATTCTTATGATTTCCAGAAAGACTGCCGGTGGGCAAATTGACGTTACCTTGTTGAATCGCCGTCGCCACCTGATCTAACCCAATTTGCCGCGCTGCCAATTGTTGCGGATCGAGTTGAATTCGAGCCGCATACTTTTGCGAACCGTAGACAGCTACCTGTGCCACCCCATTGATTGTAGATAGCTTTTGCGCCAAATAAGTCTCGGCATAATTGTCTACCTGGGAAAGGGGTAGTGTGGGAGAGTCTAAGTAAAGGTAGAGAATCGGTTGATCGGCGGGGTTAACCTTGCTGTAGGTGGGAGGATTGGGTAAATCAGTTGCAATTTGCCCCGATGCTCCTGATATCGCGGCTTGCACATCCTGCGCCGCATCATCAATGTTCCGACTCAAGTTAAATTGCAGGGTAATTTGAGTCTGTCCCAGAGTGCTGGTTGAGTTGAGCGAATCGAGTCCCGCAATACTGGAAAATTGCTTTTCTAAGGGACGGGCAACTGATGCTGCCATCGTTTCCGGGCTGGCTCCCGGTCGGGAAGCACTTACCTGAATTGTAGGATAATCCACACTTGGTAAATCGCTTATGGGCAGCAGGCGATAACTCATAAAACCGAAGATCAAAATCGCCGTCATCACCAAAGTCGTCATGATTGGGCGGCGAATAAATGGTTCTGAAAGGTTCATGATTCACCTCCGCCTGACTTCGGGGATTCTCCCCCCTGTTCCCTGTTCCCTGCCCCCTTTCCTCTTCTAGACTTCTCTGCACTTGAGTCATTGCCCGCTGTTTTGATGCGGATTTTGCTACCCGAAACAAGGTTCGCTTGACCATCAGTGACAATTTTATCGCCTGGTTGCGGCCCTTTCTGAATCACATCTAGCCCCTCAATGGTGCTGCTAACTGTAACTGGAACATTTTCGACTGTCATGTCTGGCTTAACTACAAACACAAACTGTCCATCGGGGCCATTCTGCACGGCTTGGGAGGGAACAACCGTTGCATTCGGTTCTTCGGTCAGCGTTAGCGTTGCGTTTACAAATTGACCAGGAAACAAGTTTCCTTGAGCGTTGTCAAATTGGCCAATCAGTTGAATTGTTCCCGTGGTGTTATCAACCGTATTATTGACAGATGTCAAAACACCTGGTGTCGAATGACCTTGACTATTGGGGAATGTCACATCTACCTTCAGCTTGCCATTTTGCATATACTTTTGCACCTGGGGTAGATTTGTTTCGGGAATGGAAAAAGCAACTTCAATCGGGCGAATTTGGGTGATGGTAACAAGTGGAGTCGAACTGCTAGTCGTACCAGCCGTACTGTTGGTTTGCAGGGCATTTCCCTGAGTCAGCGAAGCACTGCTGTTAGCTTGCACTACATTCCCCTGAGTCACCGAAACATTCCCCGCACGACCATCAATTGGCGCATAGATTTTGGAGTAAGACAATTGCACTTTGGCATTGTCTAATGCTCCTTGGTCGGAAGTGACAACGGCTTGAGCATTAACGATCGCAGCTTGATCCCCTTTGACAACTGCGCCGGCATTAGTCAGCGCCACGCGATCGCTTTTCAAAACTGCTTCAGCATTAGCGATCGCTTCTCGATCTGCTTGCAGAGTTGCTATAGCCGATTTGCTGTTAGAAACGTATTGCTGTGCTTGATCTAAACTAATCGCGCCCTTTTTGTACAATGCACTATAGCGATCGCTCTGTCCCTGAGCAAATTCTGCTTGGGCTTGATCCTTAGCCAAATTCGCCTGGGCTTGTCGCACCAAGGCTTGGTCTTTAATTAAAGTCGCCCTAGCTTGGTCTACCTGACCCAAGTCTCTGGCTAATGCATCTCTGGCTTGCTGTACCGAAGCTTGGTCTTTGGCAACAGTTCCTTCAGCTTGCTGGATTGCAGCAGTTTGCGATCGGTCATCCAGGGTAAACAAAAGTTGTCCCTTTTTCACATCTTGACCTTTCTTAAAATAAACCCCAATAATCCGTCCGCTAGCTTCGGGCGTAATCGATACCGTAGAACCCGATTGCACATTCCCGATCGCCTGCAATTGCACCGGAACCGTTTTTTGTGTCACCATTGCCACGGTTACAGGTGTGACTTGCTGCTTATTACGCCTAGATTTTTCAGTTTTGTCTGACTTGGCTGCACCTGTATGGATACCAAAAATACCCAGCCCAGCCAGCAACAGCACGCCCAAAATGACCAAACGAATCTTTTTCTTTTTTGGCGATCGCGGTAACTTCGGCTCTATACTGTTCTCGTTTTCAGTCAAACTCTCACTAGTAATTTCATGGTTCATCAGAACCTCCACTGGATTTTAGTTTATTAAAAACAGAATTCTGCCTTTTGAATTCTTTTTCAATAATTACTTAACTGCTGCTGTAAAAGTTTGAGAGCTTGTTTTTCTATCTGCCGGACTCGTTCTCGACTAATACCCAGACGTTGACCAATCTGTTCTAGAGAAAGTTCTTCTCCGTCTGTCAACCCAAAGTGCAAAATTAATATTTCTTGTTGTTGGCGAGACAAATTTGATAATAAACTTTCAACCTCCTGATTGAGAGATTCCTCTGTAGCATAGCTATTATAAGAATACCTATAATCTTCTATTAAGTCTTGTAATCTTAAATCTTTTTCTGAGCTAACTCGAATATCGAGAGAGATCGTTTGACGAGCCAAAAGCAGAAATTCTCGAATCTGACTAGGTTTTAAAGAAAGTGCATTAGCAATTTCTGTACTGGTGGGAATACGACCTAGTGTTTGAGATAGCTCTCGCTGAACACGCTTAATTTTGTTTAATTTTTCATTGATGTGAATGGGTAATCGAATCGCGCGTCCTTGCTGGGCGATCGCTCTGGTAATTCCTTGACGAATCCACCAGTAAACGTAGGTTGAAAACCTGTATCCTAAAGCCGGATTGAATTTCTCAACCCCTCTTTCCAAACCTAATGTACCTTCTTGAATTAAGTCCATCAGTTCTAAGTTACGTCTCTGATATTGCTTGGCAATTGATACCACCAGCCGCAGATTAGCCGTCATCATTTTCTGCTTGGCTTTTTTCCCTTGATTTAGCTGCTGAAGTAGTTCCTGTTCGCTTAACTGCATCTGGTTAGCCCATTCTGACAGCGTGGGTGTACGCTTTAATTCAACAGCCAGTTTTTCTGATTCAGCAAGTATTATCATCATCTGCTGAATTTCTTGGGCAAAAATAATTTCTTGCTCCTGGGTTAACAGAGGTATCCTGCCAATTTCTTTCAGATAAGCACGGATTGTATCAGTTGTAGCTTTGTTTGTGTTACTAGCTTTAGTATCTGAGAATGTTAAGTTACTCATAGTGAGTTAGTCTCTGCCTATTAATTAGGGTCTTTTGGATTAGGAAAAAATCGCAGATAGTGACTCGAAGAACCATAAAGATTTTTATAAAAAAACCAGGTATCAAGCACTAGCTCTAAAAGAGCAATCAACACCCAAATTGCTAGAGAAACAATTACAGGTAAACTGAGATCCGGAAACTTCCTTTGCAAATCGATAATGCCAAATAACAGCAAAAACAGGAGAGAGACTCCTAGAAGAAATGACAACTTAACGATCGCGAGAATAAAACGGCTGATCTCCAGGATGCGATTGTAAAGTCTGGAAAATCCCTCCAAGATTTCTTCCATATTATTGATGACAAGTAAAATTTGTTGTCGGTGTAAATGGGTAGCTAATGAGCATTCTGGCTGCACTTGCGCCCATTCATCTTCATTCTTGAAATTATCTAAAAGCTTTTCTACAGGTAGCATCTGGGGACTATTTGCCCAGATTGGAAAATCCTTTAAATGCAAGGGAACTAAATAGTTAATCAGTGCTATTAGAGTTTGATCCAAATTACTGAGTTCGGTGGGAAGAGACTGAGTTAGACGAATGAGTTGGTCAATCTGGATCTGAAGTGTATAGTAATCTTCATGCCGTCTTTGAGCGATTAACTGACTAGTAAAGGTGAGGAAAACAATTAATACCCCCAATAAAGCAGCTAACGATTGGGATACAGCAGAAAAGAATTCAATTGCCACCTGTTTAGGCACTGTCAACCAAGGGGCGTTTTCCCGCATCGCAAAAAGCAGGGTAGCAACAAATACAACTCCGACGATCGCTAGCTGATGGTGGGTAACAGTAGTTATTACTGTCCGCACTAAAGCAGTATTACTCAGTTTAACCAAGGTTTGCAAACCTGGAACTGGTTCACACATTTGAAGTCGTTGGGGTTTGCGGGTTGACATGATTGAAAGTGACGATGGTAGATATTGTCAAAAGTATCCGTATACTTATTTCTCACCCTGCAAACTCACACTATTGGCCCCGGACTGAATCAATTTGCTCAAGTCGGCAACGGCGCTAGCATACTGAGGATCGGCTAATGTCCCCAAGGTTTGGTTTTCTACTAATGCTTTCTGTTGTGCCTCGCTTAACTCCACGTTAATATCTGGTGCAATGCCGACATGATTGATATCTCGACCTTTCGGTGTGTAGTATTTGGCGATCGTTAGTTTCAGCCCCGAACCATCATCCAGTGGCTCTACGGCTTGAACTAAACCTTTCCCGAAGGTACGAGTCCCGACTAACGTGGCGCGATTATCATCTTGCAGCGCTCCTGACAGAATCTCGCTGGCGCTGGCAGATCCCTTATCGACTAGTATCACTAAAGGTTTGTTGGTGAGAGGATGTCCCGACGCATTATAGCTATCTTTAACTTGATCTCGATTTACCAAAGACACGATCGCTCCTTCCTTTAACCACATACTGGCAATTTGCAAACTCGCATCCAGCAGTCCACCTGGATCGGAACGCAGATCCAAAACATAGCCCTGCACCTGTTGTTTTTCTAATGCTTCAATTGCCCGATGCATTTGGGCGGGTGCCGTTTGCGTAAACTCTGGTAAACGAATGTAACCAATCTTACCCACTGCCGTTGTTTGGGTGTTGTAAGTTACAGGGTGGATGGCAATATTGGCGCGGGTAAGTCGGAAAGCTTGGGATTGGCTACCCCGTTTAATCGTGAGTACTACTTTGGTTCCCACCGGGCCCACAATCCGCTTAACGGCATCCTCTATTTTCATTCCCTGAGTTATTTGACCGTTAATTTGGACAATAAAATCACCCGACAAAATACCCGCTTTAAAAGCAGGCGTTCCTTCAATTGGGGCAACAACAGTTAAAGCTTTAGTCTTTTCATTCTCTGCCAGTTCCAGCCCTACACCACTGAGGTTGCCAGAAATATCGCTATTTAGGGCTTTAAATTCCTGGGGATCGTAAAACTCCGTGTAGCGATCGCCTAATTTAGCCACCATTTCTTGAATTGCACCATAAGCCTGTTTCTTAGAACTATAGGAGCGGCTAAGATACTGCTGTCGAATTGCTTTCCAATCTTGATGGTTGAAGTTGGCATCAACATAATTTTTATCTAGGATTTGCCACACTTCATCTACTAGCTTTTGAGGGGTAGCTTGAGTTTTACCTAAAACTTTAGAAGTGTAGAGACTAGTTCCTGTCAGGATTGTGGCAATAACGGCGAGTTCTATCCTGACGATCAATTTTTGCTTGAACATACTTTAACTATTAAAGAATAATACAGATAGAATTCATTCTGTAGCTTGTTTTTCGGAAAGGGTATTCTGACTCCCGAATTCTGTTTGAGAAAACTACTAGGAATTATCTTGAGATTACCCTTTACGGCGGGGATAGGCAGTCTTAAAAATATCCTGAATTTTAGTCTTTTGTTCAGCCGTGAGATTCAGACTAAACACTGCTTTCCGCATTTTTTCACCTTGTTGCAATTTCGCTGACAATTCCTTCACTTGATCTGGAGTCAGAACTGCCTCAACTTGCTGGCGAATTGCTTCGCGCTTCTGGGCGCGTTCCGGCGTATTCGCTCTAGGAGAGCTTGGTGCAGAAGTGTTGGTATCAGACACCTTTGTCCCAGAGTTGTCACCTTGAGACACATCGGGAGACTTAGAACTGGTGCAACCTGTGATTCCTCCAACGAGGATAGTTGCAAATAAAAGAGTTGGTAAAATTATCTGTTTTTTAATCATTGACTTCTCTGGTTTTTGTTGTGTGTAATACGGGTGCTTATCTGAGAGAATGTTTAAAAAGTCGCTATTTGGCTTACACCAGCTAATCTTAAAAGTTGGGATAGATTTGTGCATGAGCTAGAATTCCTAACCTGACCAGTAAAAAAGTACTCAAGTTATTGTGACTTTTTTCCTAATTTAGGAATGCTTAATCAGTCGGAACGGCTCTATTCATACTAGACAGAGATTCGTTATATAGGAAGAAGAGTTTCATTCTAAAATTGTGAAAATACCTATGGTTTTGTTAAAAAGGCCATTGAGTTGGAACAGTTCTATGGTTCTCTTGACCTACCCATCGTTTCGTCTGTTGCTTTACCTAGAGTGGCTGTTATTAGCCACGGCAGTGTTTATGGAAGTTGTGCTGCCGTTTGAGTTGTCCTGGTCGTTGCTGTTACGAGTTGTTGCGATCGCAACTTTCAGTTTGATGGGTTTTAGACTACCGATGGTGAAGCTGGAAACAAAATTATTTTATACAGCCCTCGAATTCGGTTTAATTTTGCTACCAACAACTCAACATAGCTTATCTAGTCGCTCCGTTTTCCTGCTGTGTCTAGTACTGGTGATGCGGAGTTGTCTAATATTCAAGCGATCGGGACAGTTGCTTGTCTTGGGTTTATCTCTGCTTACTTATGGAACACTGGTTTTATCAAGACCGATTGTACCTGATAAGTTTATGAGAGAAAAGCTGATCGCTATGTCTTTGGATTGGCGATTAAGTAATATCTTATTGTTTAGCTTGACGTTAGTATTCGCTTTATTGTTAATCAATGCCCTGCTTGCAGAGCGCCAAAGTCGAGAGCAGTTAGAAATTGCCCATCTGCAATTAGAGATCACCAATCAACAACTGTGTCAGTATGCGCTACGGATTGAAGATCAGGCAACCTTGCAGGAACGCAATCGAATTGCCCGCGAAATTCATGATGGGTTAGGACACACTCTAGTTGCCCAAACTATTCAGATTAACAACACCCTGTTATTCTGGGAATCAAATAATGACAAAGCATTAACATTTCTCAAACAGGCAAAGGAATTGGGGGCTGAGGCGCTGCTAGAAATTCGGCGATCGCTTTCTCTTTTACGTTCAAATCCTTTGCAAGGGCAATCTCTCAAATCAGCTATTGAAAAGCTGCTGACAGATTTTCACCAAACCACAGGTATTGAACCATCCTGTAAAATTAACGTGCCGCACACTTTACCAACAGAAGTAAACACTGCATTATACCGTATTGTGCAAGAATCGCTGACAAATATTTGCAAACACGCTCAGGCGACAAGTGTCACTGTTGGACTACTGGCTCACGCTGGGATGATTCATCTGTCAATCGAAGATAATGGAAAAGGATTTAACCCCACTCAAAATACAACCGGATTTGGGCTACAAGGGATGCGAGAACGGGCGGTTGCACTGGGCGCTCAGTTGAATCTCCAGAGTCAACTAGGAACAGGTTGCTGTATTTCTGTTTGTTTGCCACTATCAAAGCTGTTGGTGTTTTAGTATGATTCAGATTTTATTAGTTGACGATCAGCATCTTATTCGTCAGGGACTTAAGAGTATGCTTGAGTCGAATGCAGAGATTCAGGTAATCGGTGAGGCGGAGAATGGGCAACGGGCACTCGAACAAATTCCCGCACTACAACCTGATATCGTGCTAATGGATGTTCGGATGCCCGTCATGGATGGAGTTGCCACAACAAAAGCGATCGCTCAACAATATCCTGACATTAAGGTTCTCGTCCTCACCACTTTTGATGATGACGAGTATGTTTTCCAGGCGATGCAGGTGGGTGCAAGGGGCTATTTGCTCAAGGATACCGAACCTGAAGAACTAATGTTGGCAATTCGAGCCGTCTATAAGGGACAAACTCTACTAGGTCCAGGATTGTTTGAGAAAGCACTCATGCCGATTGCCGTACCTATGCCATCCGTGGAACCCCCTCCAGAATTGGCGCAACTTACACCCAGAGAATTAGATGTGTTGCGGTTAATTGCTTCTGGAGCTAATAACCGTGAAATTGCTGAATCCCTGTTTCTTTCAGAAAACACTGTTAAAAATTATGTTACCAATATTCTGAGTCGCTTAAGTTTGCGCGATCGCACTCAAGCCGCTTTGTTTGCCCATTCGTTGTTTAGTGGACTTAAATAAAGAGATTTTTAACTCTCAATTTATCGGTAATTTAATATATTGAAAACACGCCCTACTACTAGAAGGCAGCAGAACTCTTTGTCATTTGTCATTCGTCATTCGTCATTCGTAACCCACATTCCGCAGGTGCACTCGTAAATGCTGTATTTTTGAAAATGACGTAAATG
>NZ_JABXKO010000058.1:0-19135 GCF_017114965.1 Nostoc sp. JL31 | reverse complement strand
TTCTTCAGGTTAAATTTTTGTTACATACTTATAAATTTTCCCACCCACCTACTTATTTGATTTGTTAATGCTGCTGCGGTGATAGATTTTTCCAAACTTTCTTTAACGGTGACAGCACCAGATGACAGACAACCAGCCGCCATGCAGCAACGAATGCGTGTTGGCTTAGAGTTGGCGCGTTCTTTCTGAGCTATTTCTTGTAGTTCAGTTAGATCCATGTTTGAGCCATCCTTTTATTTGCTCAGTAACTAACTCTGGTGTTTGGTGTCCGCATACAGTACCATCAAAGACAACCGCAGGCGCAATCCCACAAGCACCCCAACATCTTGCAGTTAACAATGAAAGTTCACTATTGGGCGTGGTTTCACCTGCATGAATTTTGGCGCACTTTTCTACAGTTGCTAGTAAGTTTTCTGCACCTTTAACGTAACAAGCTGTACCCGTACACACAACGCAGGTATGTGCGCCTTTGGGTGCGAGAGAGAAGAGGTGATAAAAAGTTGCTACGCCATATACTCGGCTGGGTGGAAGTTTCAAGCTTTGGGCGATGTAGTGTAACAAGTCATTTTCTAAATAACCGAAAAGTTCTTGGGCTTTATGTAAGACTTCTATCAGTGCATCCTGCTGATATTGATGACGCTTCATAGTTGCATCAAGTATTTTGAAGCGTTTATCACCGCTCGGATGCTCTTTTAGGGGATTTTTTTTATTGACTGTGTGAGAGTCCATGCTGGTATTTTAGATGTAATGTGCGATCGCAAGATGCCTTCTAAAGTTTTACCTGAGCTTATATCTTTATAGGTCAACAATTTGAGGAAGTTGTGAGGTTATATCAAGAAGAAGATGCTCCCGAATCGCGTCTCTAGAAGCGGGGGTAGGGGCTTGTTCAAAAAGAGCGATCGCCACTGTCACGGTTTCGCCCACCATTGCTTGATAGTTTTGGTTCACAATACAAGTCTGTTGGTTCAGAATACAAGTCCATTCGTTCAGAACACAAGTCCATTCGTTCAGAACACAAGTCCATTCGTTCAGAACACAAGTCCATTTGTTCAGAACACAAGTTTATTTGTTCAGAACACAAGTTCATTCGTTCAGAACACAAGTCCATTCTCAACCTTTTTTCTCTAGCGTCGTGTAATTACTGAACTAGTAATCGAATCTTTTTACAAAAAACACCTTTATTTGCAAGCTTTACTGAACCGTTACATTGTCCCATTGAGACACTCTAGAAAGATAAGTTTAGTAAAAGATGTGCATTGATGCCACGCAAAAAAAGAACTTCTCCCGTGCTATAAAAAACCGAACAGAGAGTAATCGGATTTAAATCAATTGATTCCAGCCTTGACTTTGGGGATTCCATCAGTTTAAACCATTTAACCGAGTTAACCGGGCAACTCCGCAACCAAATTGACCAGTATAATATGATGCTAACCGCCATTGACTCAGCAAAGGCAAAAATAGAAACCCTTGAAAAGACCATCCGCGAAACCTCAGAACGCTTGGTTAGTGGTGTGGCGTTGAAGTATGGCAAAGACAGCCGGGAATACGAGATGACAGGCGGGGTACGGAAAAGCGATCGCATTCGGAAAGCCACCATCACTCGGTTAAAATCGACCGCAGACTCAAAAGCGGCTTCTAAACAGACGGCGTAACGGACAACAAGTAGGCATCATTTATGGTAAATGATGCCTATTGCTTTGCGTAGGCGTAGCCCGCCGGAGGCATCGCATCAATGCTTCAATTTGTGCGCTTCCCATATCTTTAGGATGGCGCTGATCATGAAAAAATATAGCATCTAATCTAGTAAATATAAATAAAAAATTCCGTTTAATACTCTAAATCATGATGTTATATGGAACAGTTTTTGATAAAACTAAGGGATATACAGAAAAATTCCGCATAATTTAGGCATCAAGTGTGATTACACAGAAAAATGCTGTATATCGATAAGATTCAAGCTCTAATTGACGATACAAGTCCATCAATGGAAAATGTTTTAGACCAGGGACATTTCTAATGCTTTTTAGGCTTTTTGTAACCAAACGTCAAATTATAATTTCTGCTCTCACAACTGAAGCCTCAGCAGTAGGATGAATACGGAAGCCCAATTTTTCACAGACTCTTCGCATTGCCGAATTTTCAGCTAGAATTTCGGCACTAATTAGCGTTAAATGTTCATCACGCCCTACTTGTAGCAACCTTTTGAGTAACTCGGTTCCTAAACCTTGACATTGGTAGCGATCGCTAACTAACATTGCAAATTCAGCTTCATTTGTACCGTGCAATTTACTTAACCTACCAATGGCTAAAAGTTCATGTTCTTGAGTTTCTGGATTTTGATAGTCTGCTACCAGCGCCATGTCTCTGTCATAATCAATGAAACATAAGCGCGTCAGTCGTTCGTGGGCAATGCGTCGATTCAGTTTAATCAGGTGAAAGTAACGGAAATAAACGCTTTCTTCAGATAATGTATGGTGTAACTTAATCATTAAAGGCTCGTCTTCTGGGCGAATGGGACGAATTGTTACTTCCATGCCATTCCGTGTTGTCCAGGAGGAAACATATTGTGTAGGATAAGGGCGAATTGCCAGTTTTGGTAATTGTGCTTCAGTGATATCCAAATCATGGAGAACAATCCGCGCATCAAGTGCAACTAAAGAGTTTTGGCTGATTTCTTCTGCCCTTAGCAAAAGCGGATTAATATCAATTTCTTTAATCAGGCGTTGTTCAACTACAAGCTGGCTAAAGCGTACTAAAAGCTGTTCTAAAGCTGCTAAATTAACTGCTTTTCTCCCTCTAACTCCCTGTAATGCTTTGTAAATCCGAGTTTGTTCCATCATCCGCCGTGCCAAGGTAGTATTTAGTGGCGGAAGTCCCAAAGCCCTATCTTGAAACACTTCTACTAACTGTCCACCTGTGCCAAATAGTAAAACTGGGCCAAATTGAGCGTCAATACTACTACCGAGAATCAATTCATAGCTGTTTCTCAAATCTATCATTGGCTGGACGGTGACACCAGCAAAAGAATTTGCGCCAATTTTGGCAGTTACAGATGATGCGATCGCATTATAAGCTTCATGCACGGCATCAGCATTGTGTAAATTTAAATGCACCCCATTTACATCAGTTTTATGGGTGATGGTTTGAGAAAATACTTTCAAAACTACCGGATAACCAATTTCCTTTGCTAACTGTACTGCCTCCTCTGCATTCGTTGCTATCTGCGTTGCTACTGTCGGCTAAACCTTCGATTAATCCTAAAAAACAATAAGCACGCAGCATCAGGGGTAAATCAAGCAAGGTTTGAGACTTTTTGCGCGGTGGTTGTGTCATTATGCCTTTTTCTGGAAGTTCTGCACCTAATGCCAGCGCTGGCAGCATATCGGTTCCTAAGTCAATGGCCAAGATTTGCAGAATTACTAAGGCTGGAGGTACTTTTAAAAATACCATTGCCAGAAATGGCAGAAACTCTGCCATGTTTGATGCCAAAATATAAGTAATAAACTTGCGGATATTTTGATAAACTGCCCTTCCTTGCTCAATAGCGATAACGATAGTTGCAAAGTTGTCATCAACCAAAACAATATCTGCGGCTTCACGCGCAACATCTGTACCATTTTTGCCCATTGCAATGCCAATATTCGCAGCACGTAACGCTGGGGCATCATTTACGCCATCACCAGTAACGGCCACCACATGACCTAAATTTTGATACGCTTGCACAAGTCTTAATTTTTGTTCCGGCATTAGCCGTGCAAATACTAATCCATGTTGATGTTTGTGTAATATTTGGCGGAGTTGAGCATCAGACAGATGCCCTAATTTTTCACCAGTAATAACTCTGGGTTTGTTGTTAGATGTATCATTAATCAAACCAATTTTTTCAGCGATCGCAGCTGCTGTCAACCCATAATCACCTGTAATCATTGTGACTTGAATACCCGCACGATGACAAAGAGCGATCGCATGTGCAACTTCTGGCCGAGGTGGATCTATCATGGCTACAAGTCCAATAAATATCAGGTCTTCTTCTAGGGCGGCGTTTTCTTGTTCCCGTAATTCTCTACCGCCTTGTCTTGTCGCCACGCCTAAAACCCGATAACCAAGGCTAGCAAGTTGATCGTTTGCCGCCTCTACCTCTGCACGTTGCACTGCTGTTAGTTCCTGCTGCTGTCCATCGCGTAAAATAAACTGAGAATGTTGCAACACATCTAAAGGTGCGCCTTTAGTAAATATCTGTAGTGCATTTTCAGTCTTTTGTGCTGGTAGACCAAATTCTAGACTACTTCCAAGTAACACTGTCATCATTCGGCGGTGAGAATCAAACGGTACTTCTCGCAATCGCGGTGCTTGGTGCTGTAAATCCTCCAATTTAAAACCAGCTTTAATTGCCACAACCAACAAAGCTGCTTCAGTGGGGTCTCCTAATACTTGCCACTGACTCGAACCTGGGGGATGGTTTAAGCGTGCATTTGAGCAAAGTGCTGCACCTGCTAATAGTAATCTGACTTGGGATTCACACTCGAAATTTGTAATTTCGACTTCACCTTTTGGTTCGTGACCCACACCTGTAACATTAATCTCTGCACCAGGAATCCACAGCTTGCGGACGGTCATTTCGTTTTTAGTTAAAGTTCCTGTTTTATCAGTGCAAATAACTGTTGTTGCACTCAAAGTTTCCACTGCTGAAAGACGGCGTACCAATGCGTTTTCTTTGGCCATTCGCTTCACACCAATTGCCAAGGCAAGGCTGACTGTTGGTAACAACCCTTCCGGTACAAAGGCCACAATAATCCCAATAGCAAAAATGAAGCTTTCTTTGATTCCCATACCCACCAAAAAATTAGTGAGTAAAAACACAACTAAGCCCATGCTGATGGCGATAATTGTAATGATGTGAACCACCCTAGAAATTTGCACTTCTAAGGTGCTGGCTTCACGTTTGACGTTAGCAGTTAGGTGTGCAACTTGACCAAACTCGGTATGCGTACCCGTAGCATCAACCACAGCCAGTCCCCGACCTGCGGCAACAGTGGAACCAGCGAATACTAAGTTAGTCGCATCCAAAGCACGGAGATTTTCTGTAGCAACGGGTTCAGAAGACCGAGGAACGGGTAGGGATTCCCCAGTTAAAATCGAAACATCGATATACAACGATTGGCTTTCCACCAGTCGCGCATCAGCAGAAATTTTATCTCCTTCCTCTAACTGAATTACATCCCCTGGAACTAACTCGCGTGCGGGTATAGTACACAGCGTACTGTCACGATAAGCTTTTACTTGGTTAGGTAATACTTGTTTTAATGCAGATAATGCCTTTTCTGCTTGAAATTCCTGCCAGAAACTAAAAATGGCATTAATCCAAATTACTGCCCAAATAGCCCAACCTAATTCCGGGGTTTGGGAAATAAAAGCTAAAGTGCCTGCTACCCATAATAACAGCGCCATGAAATGAGTTAGTTGGTCAATAAAGCGCAGGATTAAAGAGCGGGTTTGCGGTTCGGGTAGTTCGTTGTACCCATATTGTTTGAGGCGTAAATTAGCTTCAGATTCGCTCAGTCCTTGAGGCGTTGTGATTAAGTTTTTGTAGACTTCTTGAGATGTGAGTGACCAAATTTGATGATTTGTATTCATGTTGTTAGCCTAATAGCAGTTAAAATAATTCGTAATTAAGTAGATGATTGGTATTTCAAGACGCGATAAATCGCGTCTCTACATGAGGGTTTTTGGCTTATGTGAACTTATTACGAATTAACTTTTTCTGCTGCTGCGATTTCTAACAACGTTTTCAGCACTCAATCAGGATTGAGACTAATCGAATCAATACCTTGTTCTACCAAAAATCGAGCAAATTCTGGGTAGTCACTTGGTGCTTGGCCGCAAATACCAATTTTGCGTTCGCACTGTTTCACTGTAGATATTGCTTTGGCAATCATCCCTTTGACAGCATCATCACGTTCGTCAAATAAATGCGCTACCAACTCGGAATCTCTATCAAGCCCTAATGTTAATTGCGTTAAGTCATTAGAACCAATTGAGAACCCGTCAAACACTTCACAAAATTGCTCTGCAAGTTGGACGTTACTCGGTAACTCGCACATCACATACACTTGTAAACCGTTTTCTCCCTTCACTAAACCATTCTTCGCCATCTCCGCAAGTACGCGCCGACCTTCAGCCGGAGTCCGGCAAAATGGTACCATCAAAATCACGTTCATTAAACCCATTTCCTCGCGGACTTTTTTCATGGCTCGACATTCTAAAGCAAATCCTTGGCGGTAGCGTTCATCATAGTAACGTGATGCACCCCGCCAACCAATCATCGGGTTTTCTTCTTGAGGTTCAAATTGTTTTCCACCTAAAAGGTTGGCATATTCATTACTTTTGAAGTCGCTCAGACGAACAATTACAGGTTTGGGATAGAATGCTGCTGCGATCGCGCCGATACCTTGCGCGAGTTGATCGATAAAAAATTGCGCTTTATCTTCATATTGCGCGGTTAATTTTCTCCCAAAGAAGCATTTTTGCCTCCTACTGTAGGAATATCTGCAATTCCTACTTTTTCCAAAGGTAACACAAGAGCTTGTGATAACACTTGATGTTCGGTGTTTTGATTGGAAAGTGTTTTTAGCACCATAGTAAAACTTCCTTAATATTAAGTGCAGAAAGTTGCAAGGGCTGCTTTTAGTTAATGAGCATTTTATTTATCTGACACTTATGTTTATAGGAAGATACTTTGAGGAACTTGTGAGGATGTTGGATGGTAGCTGTCATCCAATTTGAGATTTTGATGAAGCAGTGTGGTCTTCTCCCAAAGCCAGAGGCTAACGCCAACGCGGAGTGTCTTGTAGAGAAGGGGATTTCCCCCCATGAACGACTGCTGAACCCGTTTGCGTAGCCTCTTCTCTTGGGAGAAGGGATTGATTTTACAGATAAATTCTGCCAATTGTACCCTGCTAAAAATTGGCTCTCACCTGATTATTCATCAAGCAACACTGTTTGTTTGCTCTTTTAGCTTTACATTTATTGTTTCAATCTTCAATCCAGTCTTCACGACCCAGCAGATCAATAATCTTATCTCTGAGTAAAAAGTCGTTTTTCTCTAGCTCAAGCTCAACACAAACCCAATCACGACCAGGAATATACTGACACAAGGCATAAATTGGCTGGTTACGCCTCACAAGTCCTTTGTGAATAAGTTGGCGCGCTTCTTCTTTAATAACTTCTAGGTCATATTTGACAGCAGTATTCATAACTTTTTTCCCAGATATTTAACTTATCTAAAGCCAGAACAATTCATAGTTTGGCTCTAGCTTCAATGTACAAAAAGTGTTTGAGAAAGTTGTGAAGATGACAATTATGATACAAAAGTTGACTCTTGGACATTTTGTTTTTTTTAGTATAAATATTTACTAGTCTTATTTTCTGAATTTGATGAAACTTAAGAGATAATATTGCACTTCCTCACAGGTTCCTCAAATGTTTTGCATAATTTTATCTATATCCTGTATAGACAAAGCTATAGGAGGGGAATCAACATGGAATCTAGAAAATACATTAAATTAATTAACTTTTTACTAGAGGATTTGGCAATTCCTGCTACTGCTATCAGCTTGGCTTTACGTCATATTGAGCAAAATCCAAGTTTGTTGCCTATGGTTCTTTGGCAGTATGGGTTAATAACTCTTACACAGCTCAACCAGATTTTTGACTGGTTAGAAGTAGCATCCTAAATTTAACCAACAATTTCTATCGTCTAGATATTTCTCATCTAAATAGTCTTATGAAAAACCGCAAACGAATTGGTATTCTTACCAGTGGTGGAGACTGTCCTGGACTTAATGCTGTGATTCGAGCTGTTGTCAGCCATGCAACACTCACTTATGATTGGGAAGTGCTAGGAATTTCTTATGCAACGCAGGGATTGTTAGAAGGTAAAGCAACTACTCTGAAGATGCATGGTCTAGACTTGCGTGGAATTGACCCCTTGCTTTTTATGGGGGGAACTATTTTAGGAACTATCAACAAAGGAGATACACTGGCTCATGCTAGTGAGATTATTGCCGGTTATCAGACGTTAGAGCTAGATTCACTAATTGGTATTGGTGGTGATGGTAGCTTAAGTATTCTTCACAATCTTGCACACCAAGGAAATTGGAATTTTGTTGGTGTTCCGAAAACAATTGATAATGATGTGGCGCTCACAGAAAGGTCGGTGGGATTTGATACTGCTGTTAACACAATTACAAATGCTCTTAACGCTCTGACTTTTACAGCAGCCAGTCATGACCGGGTGATGATTGTGGAAGTCATGGGTAGAAAAGCAGGTCATTTAGCGCTGCAAGCAGGTATCGCAGGCGGTGCAGATATGATTTTGATTCCAGAAATACCTTATTCAATAGAGGGAATTTGCCAGCATCTTGCTCAACTGCGCGATCGCTCTTGGCGCAAATTTGCGATCGTCGTAGTTGCAGAAGGTATTGAAGTGCTAAAAGGCTCATCTGATTTTAACGGGCTGTGTCAGCCAACATCTAGGTGCGGAATGGGTCAATATATAGCCGACCAAATTAGCCGTTGTAGTACTCAGAAGATAGAAACACGAGTTTCTGTTTTAGGACATATTCAACGAGGCGGTATTCCCTCTGCTTTAGACCGTTTAGTAGCCACAGCTTTTGGTAAAGCCGCAGTTGATTTGGTAGCACAAGGCAAATATGACCAGATGGTAGCTTGGCAAAATGGACAAGTTGTTGCTGTCCCTTTACCAGAAGTAATGCTTCAAAGTCCTTCGCCTGTGGATGCTAACGAGTATTTAGTTCTTACTGCTCGCTCTTTGGGCATTTATGTAGGCGATGATTTTCAGTTTTCAGAATAATCATGCAGTAAAGCTTGCAAGTATGAAAAACTTAACTTCTAATTTATTGCTCTACATTTTTCGTGAAACTGAATCAAAGCCAGTTCTGCAATGACTCAAACCGAGCAAATTCCGACTCTAGCTGCCATTGAATCCGCGCGCGATCGCTCTTTTGCAAAAAAGCACTGCACCCTTGAGAAATAGAAGTTTTACCAGGGGTATCGCTTGCACAAGCTGCAACCATTGCCTTAAACTCAGGCGACTTCCAGAGGCTATTTCCCGGAGCGAAACTATATTCTAAGGTATTGCGAGCCAGTCGCTTGAGGTCTTTATATCCCAGATCATATCTCGTTGTTGCTAACAGATACTCATGACTCAAATCGATGCGGGAAATGCCTTCATCATCAGAAGCAAGGGTCATTGGTACTCCAGCCTTCCAATACTCCCTAAAAGGATGCTGATCTCCCTGGACATTCAAAATTACCTCATTACTGGTCAGGCAGATTTCGACCAACACGCCGAGTCGCCGCATTTGCTCCATCAACTCGAAGGGACGCTCCTCAAAAAGAATATCTACGCCATGTCCGATGCGAGATGCCTGTGCCACTTCTACAGCTTGCCGAATGTGGAAACGTAAATCCTCGGTTGGAACCAACCCCAGAGTTAACTCTCCAGCATGGAGCGTAACCTTAGGTTCAACTAAAGTTCCCATCTTTGGATTCACACAATACCCATCGGTGGCAGCCCACTCCAGATAGTGTTCTGCGTACACAGCCCCGCTGAGATGACTGTGGATATCTCCTCCCTTCGGCATTCGCTGTACAAATGCTCGTAAAGCGACTGGCTGCGAGCGATGGGCTTCAAGCCAACTAGCAGCTTCAGCTTCACTCCGAGTCGAGGAGTGCTGCGAATTAGATGGGACTTGGGCTACTACACTGAAGATAAAACAGCTAGAACTCGTTAATATTCCTAAAAATAAAGATAAAGGCGCTCGTCTATGCATAGCATATAGATTTATTTTTTTGTAAAACATGGCCAGTATGAGTGTAGTTCTCATGCTGTTGAAAACCATCAACTATCAATCTTCATAAACTAGATAAACTATAACCTAAGATAGATACGTATTAATAAATTTTATATTTGCACTAAGAAAAGCCCAAAGGCTTGTTTCGTCTTGTTCCCAGCCTAGAGCTAGGAATGTATTTAAAGTGGGCTTCTGCCTCTTGTCAAGCTACTGGAGGCGGAGCCTCCTAGAATGGGTTCCCAGCCTCTAGGCTGGGAACCAGTCAGAAGGTAACGGATACTTGCTTTGGTTGATACAACCTTACCCAAAAAAAAGGGAAAAGGCTGAAATTTACCCTTTACCCAGACTATAATATTTCAGCCAAACCAATGAGAAGGAGCGTAAGCTGACTCAATTTCTGGTGGGATTTGGTGACTAACTTCTTCAGAGTTTTGTTGAATAATTTGCTTGATTCCTTCTCTAATTAAAGTTTGTATACATAACCTTTCCTCTTTGGAATAAGGTAAACAATTAAAGCCAATAGATTGTTGTTTCTGCTCATCAACAACGGCATAGCAACTTGAAGTTCTATTGAGAACGTAAGCAATGAGTTCTTGACGTAATTCAGTAATTGCGAAAGCTTGCTGATAGGGATAATGGGGATAAGTTTCTAAAATCTTCTCAATTTCTCCAACAAGCACTTGCAATGTTAAATTAACAATTGTTTTAGTCATAATTGAGTTAACATCCCGTTACGTTTTTTGTAGTTATTGAGCCTTGCTAAGAGGTTGTTTGAAAAGTCTAATTTATCAAAACAGAATTCAGGAGTCAGGAGACAGAATTCAGTTGGGTATTTTGAACGAAAGAGCGGATAGCGTAGTGGTAGCGAGTATTCTCCCAAGGAGAGATGCCAAGGGCGTTAGCGAGTCTTGTCTGCGACACGCTACGCGAACGAGCGTCACGAGCGTCGCGTCTTTATTCCGACTTCTTCAAGTAGTAGCGAATTCTATTCATCCAATACTTTTCAAACATCCTCTAACTAATTGCTCATGCTTCAGATTTGGAATCAAATATTGATGTTTTTTTGTCTAGTTCAATCAATTGTGGATGAAGTAACTAATCGTTCACAGCCCTAAATAAACCAAATTGTTCAATTTGTTTAAATGCTTGCTGCAAAGTCGCTCCTTGCCGTAATACAATATACATTAATACGACTACCGCAGACCGCATGGCATAGTCACAATGTACTAAAAGTGGTTTGGATAGTGTGTTAATCTGCTCGAACAAAGAGGTAGCAGTTTCATCATTCATTAACTCAACCTGAACGGGTATATTGATGTAAGAAAGTCCTAAAAGCTCAATTTTTTTTGTTCGCTATTCAGAAATCCTTGCTCATCGGGCAATCGCAGGTTAATTACTGACTTGAATCCTTCTTGGGCAACTTGTGGCAGTTGTTCGAGTGTGATTTGTCCTGCGATCGCTAACTCATCGTTTATCTTCCTTACAATCTCCATAAGAAACTCTATGTTGAATTATTTAATCAAAAGCAAAGTTATCTTCATCTAGCTAAATATAAAGAAGCACTGTCAATTTGAAATGATGCATTTGAAAAATATTCAACAGTGTTCTGATTATTTAAAGGCTAGTGATTTTGTTTTTTCTTATCGGCAGAGTCTCCTGTAAACGGCTGAACTCCTGTTGCTGGATATTGATCGTCAGTGGGAGCAAAAATTCTAGTAACTGCTTGTGCTACATATTGAATAACTCGTTGCACAGCTATGAAAAGATGGCGTATTTGATGTTTGATAGTTCTGAAAGCAGTCATAACGTTTCCCCTGGTTGTTCAATTGTTTCCGAATATTTAGTATTTTCAAGAACTTGAAATTCTTGTTTTCACCAGGATTTTTATAAATCAACAATATGGTTACATCTATGAAAAATTTGGCTCTACTCTTAAATTAGGAAAAAAACTTGAGGAACTTGTGAGGAATCAAGAGATGAATGATAAATTTGATTTCTCAACTTAGAACTCAGAAGTCTGCGACAAACTCCAGATCAAGGCTTCTGGATTATTTTCATAGGGTGCTAAAGGCTTTGATCTGTTCAAATTCTTTAGCCCGTTTTTGTATTTGATTGCCAATGCGATCGCAAACTAATTCACATAAATCAAAAATCACAGGATCGCTGATCGCATAGTAGACGCTAACTCCCTTCTGCTGACGGGACACCAAGCCTGCTTGAGTCAATACTTTTAAATGTTTTGAGAGATTCGCTTGCCCTAAACCCGTAGCTTCGCCTATTTCGGTAACGTTCATCGTCCCGGTTCTGAGACAACTCAAAATCTGCAAGCGACTAGTTTCAGAGAGTACCTTGAAATACTCAGCAACAGGAGCAAGGAGTTCAGAAGTATTCTTTGGAGAAGGGATCTTTGACATAAGGATTAAATTTATTTATCATCTATCTTATATTACTATATAGTTATATTTATCCTCTCATCAACCACTACTTGCGGATTTCCATGCAATACGCTTGGATTAAGGGTTATTGGTGTAGATTATTGGTCTTTTAAGACGCGATAAATCGTGTATCAGGGTTTTGTTGCTCATTCTGAACTGTATTGAATTTCCATGTGAAACTCTGTCTCTAACTTGTAAAACCAGAAAAGCGCTCTCTTATCTAGAGAGCGCTGATATTGTAGAGTTGAAGAACAAAAAAAAGCATTAGCTAGCAACAGTAGAAGCAGCCAGAGCAATAATTCTGGCTCTAAGCTGGCATCATTACTGAAAATAGATGCTTGAGGTTGAGGAAAGGGGTAATATCGTGTCCAGCTCAAGACCGATCGTTTACACCGCAGGGGGCAGGTTGACATCTTTTGCCAAACCGACTGTTTTCAGCAATCTAATTGCCCACCAAGTCATATCGATTTCCCACCAGCGCCAACCACATTTGGCTACGTGAGGATAGGCATGATGATTATTGTGCCACCCCTCGCCATAGGTGAGAATAGCTGCCCACCAAAGATTACGAGAATTATCATTGCTGTCAAAGGTGCGGTATCCCCACAGATGAGTGACTGAGTTGATGAACCAAGTCGTATGCCAGAGAATCACACATCTCAAAAACACACCATAGATAACGAATGACCAACCGCCAAGTGCATAAAGCAACAATCCAACTGGAATTTGTAGTGCGAGAAAGTAGCGATTGAGCCAACGGTAAAAGGGATCTCGCGCTAAATCGGGAGCAAATCGCTGATAGCGCTCATATTCAAAGAATTCTGCACGGGGATACAAAATCCAGAGGATATGACTCCACCAAAAACCTCGGCGCGCAGAGTAAGGATCTTTGTCTTCGTCTTCGGTGTGAGCATGATGCAAACGATGTCCAGCCACCCAGAAGATCGGCCCTCCCTGTAAAGATAGCGCCCCCAAAATAGCGATCGCATACTCTAACCACCGAGGTACTTTAAAGCTACGATGACTCAACAGACGATGGTAGCCTAAACAAACTCCGATGCTGCCAAATAGCCAGTGTAGAAACACAGCTATACCCAATGCGCCCCAGGAGAAAAACCAAGGAGACAGCAATGCTACTGCATGAACAGTAGTAAAAAATACCACTCCCACCCAATCGAGACGCAGAGGCTTCCCTGGCAAAGTTTGTAATAAATTAAATCTCACTAAATACTTCCTCAATAACCACAAATTTAATCAAATTGGGCATTTGCAGAAGATGCAAAAACGCAGAGATATAATGAAGCGGTGAGGCGAAGAATCTATGAAAATATGACTATGCATCTAATACCATTTTGGATTTTAGATTTTAGATTTTGGATTGTGAAACATCTATTGGATAAGTGTTTCAGTTTTCCATCTGTCGCAATCATTTTTCAAATTGATATAAGTAAGTCGGCGGAAATAAATCCAACTATGTCACGAAACGTAAACAGGCTTAAAACTCTTACCAATGACAAAGGACAAATGACAGCGCCCACTAGTTAGCTTTAATTGCACCGACCTACTTACATAACTAAATGCTGTAATCCATTCCCATCATCTCTACCGCAGTGCTTTTAGAAGTACTCTCTGTGCTACCAACTTGATCTTGGCGAGTAATTAAATCAAAGATATGCTCACCAATCACTGCCTTCACATCTGCTTCCAGTTCATGAATCACATTTCTATTCAGACTAAAGACATAGTTGGCCTCGTCCACAATCTTCTGAATCATTGCCTGATCTAGAGGTAGAAAATTCAATGCTTGACGGTACTGCTCTTTAAATTCTCGTCTAGCTTCCGGGGTAGGAATCTGTTCAAATTCATGCATTGCAGTACCGCGATCGCTTGGTAAATTCATTGCTGATCGCGCAATCTTTCTTAATGCTTGCCCACCCGATAAATCTCCCATATAGCGAGTATAGGCATGAGCAATCAGTAACTCCGGTTGTGTGTTGCTAACCTCACGAATCCGCTTAACATATACCTGACCGGCTTTAGAAGGAACAATCTGCGATCGCCAATTTTCACCGTAATAGAAAGCTAAATCTTTTTCCAAATTTGCCTGGCGAAACAGTTCTGGAAAGTGCATCATCCCAACGATCGGGTGATACTGATAGTGCTGTAGCTCTTCTTCCAAAGCACTGTAGACAAAGTAAAGATCCGCCAACAATTTGCGAAAAAAGCTCCTTTCCACTACACCTTTGAGAAAGCATTTCATAAACGCTGTGTTTTCTGCCATTGTGTGCGAATGTTTAGTGCCTTCTCGCAAGCGAACATCTAAATGGCTGCTCATTGTGAAATCCTTATTGCTGAAAATCTTGTTATTTTTGGTCAAAAGTCTTATTCGTCCAATCGTGAGGCTGGAGAAAGATTTCGGTAAGCTGTGCTTCGAGTGTACCTGGCTCCGCTTCGTAACAATATTCCCAGCGTGCCAGCGGTGGTAGAGACATCAATATGGATTCTGTTCTCCCATTGGTTTGCAGACCGAAAACCGTTCCCCGGTCATACAACAGATTAAACTCTGCGTAACGACCCCGACGGTACAGTTGAAACTGACGTTGGCGATCGCCATATTCTATTTCCTGTCGCCGTTCTACAATCGGCAAATAAGCGGGTAGAAATGCTTGACCGCAAGACTGGACAAAGGCAAAGATATCTTCCCAGTTCCGAGATACCGTTTCTACTTGCTGACTGTAGAGTGCTGCTGGAGTATCTGTTTGAGAACCAACATAAAGCTTGCCACTAGCATCCTGATAGTCAAAGAAGATACCACCAATACCCCGTTGCTCTTGGCGATGCTTCAAGTAGAAATATTCATCACACCAGCGTTTAAAGGTTGGATAATACTCTGGATGGTGGGCATCACAAGCATTTTTGAGAGTCTGATGAAAGTGAACTGCATCCTCTGCAAAGGGGTAGTATGGCGTTAAATCAGCCCCACCACCAAACCACGAAATTGGGCCTGCCTCAAAGTAGCGATAGTTGAGATGTACTGTTGGGACGTAAGGATTACGAGGATGCAACACCATTGAGGTTCCTGTGGCAAAAAACTCATGTCCTGCGGCTTCTGGACGTTGAGCCAAAATTGCAGGCGGTAGGCTATTTCCCCAAACTGCCGAAAAGTTCACGCCACCCTGTTCAAATACCCGCCCTTCCCGAATCACGCGGGTACGTCCTTCTCCGCCTTCTGCTCGCTCCCAGTAGTCTTCTTGAAAGCGTGCTTTTCCATCAAGTTGCTCTAAGGCTGCGCAAATCTCATCCTGTAAGTTCTGCATGAATTGCTGCGATCGCTGCCGTGAATCCTTGGGTATTGTGTTGGTAGGCGATGCCAGCAATATTGTGTTATTTCTAGATTCTTGCAGAGAATTATCGGAATGACGACCCATGTTAAAACCTCTGAAACTTTGAGTAAAGGTAAACAGCAACATTCATAACTATATAACTATGAATAAATAATACCTAAAGAATTTTCAAAACTTAATAAATTATCTAAACCCCTGTCCTCAAAGGCTTTGCGTTTGTCTTTTCGTGGGTCTAGTATCTGGTTATTTCCAACTTGTCTGTTTTTAGCCGCCGTGCTATTGAGCAGGTTGCAATAACCCTAAGCTGTTACGTATTTAAGTTGTATATTTAGTCATTTGTCATTTGTATTTTAAAGGACAGATGACCAATTGACTTAAGACAGTATTAACGATTCCAATGTACAATTTAGACGCGCATCAGCTTATTTGGTCGAGATTTTGCCAAAGTGGAAAAATTTAGAGCTATTCCTACAGCTTTTGACAATGTAGGTATTGGTGACAACATAGAAATGAGAAACCAGATCCCCGACTTCGTAAAAGTTGTCGGGGATCTTTAGATTTCATCTAAATTTCATTAGTTCATTACATCATTAGAATTAGAAAACTCTTAGGTAATATTTATGCAACTGCTATTTTTAAGGAATTGCTTTTTGGCGTTAACTTTTACTACGATCGCTTCAGCCGGTGGGTTAATTACAGGCTGTACTAGTACTGCTTCCCAGAACCAAAGCCAAGCAACAAAGGAAACCGCCACCAATGCTAATGACAAGCAGATGATGAATCACGGTGGTGGCATGATGAATCACAGTATGGGAATGGATTTAGGCCCAGCCGATGCTAATTTTGATTTACGATTTATCGACGCTATGATACCCCATCATCAAGGGGCTGTGGAAATGGCGAATGTTGCGCAGCAGAAATCAAAACGTCCTGAAATCAAAAAGCTAGCAGACAATATCATCAAATCGCAAAACCAAGAAATCACTCAGATGAAGCAGTGGCGAGAAGCTTGGTATCCCAAGGCGGGAGATAAACCAATGGCTTACAACAGTCAAATGGGCCACATGATGGAAATGTCATCTGACCAAATGAAAACTATGATGATGAGTCAAGATTTAGGTGCAGCTGATGCTGAGTTTGATTTGCGCTTTATCAATGCGATGATTCCTCACCACGAAGGGGCAGTAACAATGGGGCAAGATGCTTTGAGTAAGTCTAAGCGCCCTGAAATCAAGAAATTAGCCCAAGAAATTGTTAAAGCCCAAGAGATAGAAATTAAAGAAATTCAACAGTGGCGCAAAGCTTGGTACAACAAGTAATTCGTAATTCGTAATATGTTTTTTGCGAAGGTTTTATAAGTATCTGTGTAAATCTGCAAGTAACCAATATGTATTTGCGGTTGGGAATTTCAGGTAGATGTTTGGTTATTTCAGGAGCGATGTCTACAATCTGACTTTTCACAGTATCTGGAAAATCTCTCTCCTAAAAAGAGAGAGACTTTGAGTGTCATGGTGAAAAAAGGTGGCGTTGCATAATAGAGGGATGAATTAGGATTCACTACTGTGCATTGTCCATACTGCAAGTCTACGGGGATAAGAAAAAATGGTAAACGAAGAGGTAAACTAGCATCACATTTGTGTCAATTTCAGCATTTAACTAATTCTGGCGACTGAGGTATATATTCTTTATTAACAAAGTTATTTTGTTACCAACTATTTGGGACAATAGTAGTAATTATTACAATTCCTACAACTGAATGAGATTAGGTTTAGTGAGAATCTTGATTGAGCTATTTATCTGTCAGCCGATCATAAAACTAAAATGAGTGTTTTCTTCTCAGATGAGGCGATCGCTAGGTTAATTCAGGAAGATGTTCCCTACTTAGATTTGACAACCTACGGACTTGGCATTGGCAAGCAACCTGGTGAAATCGAGTTTTCTACCCGTCATCCGATGACCATTTGCGCTACTGAAGAAGCAGCTAGAGTATTAAAATATTGTGGTGCTGAAGTTCATTATCAAGTCGAAAGTGGTACAGTCTGCCAAGAGAAGCAATTAATTCTTCAAGCTAGTGGCACTGCTCAAGCTTTGCATAGTGGCTGGAGAGTTGCTTTAAATTTGATGGAATACGCCTCCGGCATTGCTTCGCGTACAAGAGTATTAGTAGATACTGCCAAAACAGTAAATCAGTCTGTTTCTATTGTGACTACTCGTAAATGTTTTCCAGGTACTAGAGCGCTTTCCATCAAAGCAGTTCTAGCTGGCGGGGGTTTTTTTCATCGCTTAGGATTATCTGAAACAGTTCTGATCTTTAACCAACACCTGATATTCCTGGGAGGTATAGGTGGGTTAATTGAGCGCATGAATGAACTGCGACGACAGTTTCCAGAACAACATATTTGCGTTGAAGTAGATACACCAAAAGATGCTTGGATGGCTGCTCAAGCAGGTGTAGATTTAATTCAGTTTGATAAAATTCCCCTACCAGACCTTGAGCCTCTAGTTTTGAAATTGAAGCAGCAGTATCCAAACTTAAAACTAGCAGCTGCTGGTGGTATTACCTCTGAAAATATAAAGGATTTTGCTAGTACTGGTGTAAATATTTTAGTGACAAGTTCACCGTACTTTGGTAAACCATGCGATATTGCAGTCAAAATGACAATGGCATAGTAGGCATTTTTAACTTAGCTTGATACTTAAGATTGCAGTTGTTAAAACGCAGGAGTTGAGCCAGAAAGAACAGCGCTTAGGCAAGACTTAGAACGGAAGTAAGTGGGCGTTTTACGAAGCTGTTAAGCAGTTGATGAAATAGAGCGATATAGCCATCTATCGCTCTATTCACTGCACCATGAATTGTAGCATTTATTTGGTCTATTGGTTGTATACACCGGTTGTATACACGGAATAGTCTAGTCGCTCTATGGTTTTGCTTCAACTATAGTGTCGGGACAACTACAACCTTTCCCCATAACTCAGACAGTTTTCCAATTTACAGGTGAGTCTCACTTATAAAAAGTTTATTAGCTTGATAGTTACCTATTTATAAGGCAAATAACGACAGCTTAGTTTCTGTACAATATTAAGCTGAACTATTTTAAAAAGAAATAAAAATTAATTTTGTTCGTGTTTCATTACTATATTAGTTGGTATTTTACTCAATAAGTTGGTATTATCTTCATTAGATTACACAGATACACTTATCCATTTGGAAAAACGCAAATCTAACAAGAGGTTTGCGACTAACTTTGGCGTCAAGATTTATTAGTTTTTAATAACTCATATTAAAAACTAGCTATTTAGTAGCGTTTGGTAAGGAGTTGAAGGTTTAACGATAGAACCGTTTTTATTTTTTCCTAACAGAATCTATTGTCAAATTGCTCAATTTTGGCGATAACGATACTAATTTTTGTTGAGCAAACAGCTTTCAGCAAAACAATCTAGTTTTTTCAATATTCAATAGTAAACGGAGAAATGTTTTATG
>NZ_JABXKO010000030.1:0-19256 GCF_017114965.1 Nostoc sp. JL31 | reverse complement strand
CCCAGCCATACACAGATACACCCCTCTCATACGAGAAGTAGATTACCATATTTCGGTATTAGTGGGATAGGTTCATAGCAATTTATCTAAGCTTTCACTGACAATAGCCTGAGTTTTGTTATCAAGGGCACTGGTAGCTTCATCAAAAAATAAAACCCGGGGTTTTAATGCCAAAGCACGAGCAATCAACAATCTTTGGCGTTGTCCTCCAGAAAGATTACTACCCCCTTCGCTGATCACAGTATGCATTTGCATAGGCATGGTGGTGATATCATCAGCAAATCCAGACATCCGCGCTGCTTCCCAAGCTTCATCTAAGGTCATCAGTGCCCCACCTGCGATATTCTCGAAAATGGAAGCGGAATTTAGCTGACCATTTTGTAAAACCACGCCCAATTGTCGGCGTACTGCATCTACATCTAACCCAGACAAATCTTGACCATCGTAGTAAACACTACCTGCTTGGGGAGTTTCAAATCCCAGTGGTAATCGCAGTAACGTCGATTTACCACTGCCAGAAGCGCCTACCAGAGCAATAAATTCTCCTGGTTCGGCAGAGATACTCACGTCATCTAATGTTAGTGCGCCATCACTGCGATAACAAAAGGTTACATGGTCTACAGTAATTTTCCCCATGAGCCTACCGGGATCAGCTTTGCACATATCCACCTCTGGGATAGTTGCCAAAATTGGCTGTGTGCGTTGCCATTGGGGGATGACTTGCAATATTTCTGTAACTGTATTGCTGAGCTTTGTAGTACCTCTGGTAAAGCTACCAAAAGCTGTGTTGAAAGCCAGGAAGGTGCCAAGAGATAATTCAACTGTTCCTGAAGTTTGCGGAGATTCTAGCAGTTTGATCGTAAACCAGAACAATATTCCAGAAGTCAGTATGGGCATAACTGTATTGAACAGGACAACGGTATCTTCTATGCGTTGTGTACTCAGTTCCAGCTTAATTTGGCGAGTGTAATTTTTACTCCAAGCGGTAAAGGCGCGTTCTTGGGCACCAGCAATATGTAGTTTAGAAATGCCATTGATTAGCTGTACTGTCTGCGCAAAAATATTACCCTGGACTTCCAGTAGCGGACGCACCTTGGTTAACAGCAGCATACCAGAGAGGGTGGTGATAGCGATCGCAACTACTGCAACTCCAACGGCGATGAAAGCTAATTTGTAGTTGTAATAAAATAACTGTCCCAAATAAAACAGTGCAAACAAACTCGTAATCAAATTAATTAGAGTTGTCCCACTCAGTTTGCGGCGAATTGTACTTACCGATGTGATGCGGGATAGTAGATCCCCGGTTGTGTATTGTCGGAAAAAAGACACTGGCAAATTGAGCAACCGATCCCATACCCCCGCTTGGGTGGAAGCATCGCCAGCCGATTCCATCCGCAACAGAGCAAAACCCTGTGCTAGCTGAAATAAAGCTGTACCCAAAGCTGCAACCAGCAAACTTAAGCCGATTTGCAGTAATAAACCGCGATCGCTATCGGGAATTGCATTATCTATAATAATTGATGTGGCATAAGGTGTAATCATCCCCAGCAGTGTGACGGCAATGCCACTAAATACAATTGCCAGTAGACTTTGGCTATGTCCTTGAAGTGTGAACTTCACTATATCAATAGCTTTGAGTGCTTTATCGGGCAAAGAGCGATAAAACATATAAGCAACAGGAGCCAATATTGCAGCTATCTGTTCATCCACTTTGACACGGGTACGTTCAATCGGGTCAAAAATTTGATAACGAGTTGGAGAAATCGGCAGTAGTGCCACTGGGCGATTATCTTGGGTATAGGCGATTAAAGCGTCAGAATCCTTTTCCCACCAGTTATCTCGCAACAGCACCCGCCGCATCCGAATCCGGGAAGCCCGAACAATTGCTTCTAAAGGTTCCTTGAGCCGCTTCAGGTTTTCCGAACGAGACGGGGGACGAATTTTTATCCCCATCGCTCTACCTACGGCACCCACCGCCACCAGTAAAGGAGTACCTTCTAAGAAAAAGTCGCCATCTTGTGGATTCAGGGTTGATGCTAGTTCGCCTAAAGCTTCCATTGTGACTTGGCGATTTAGGCGTTGGCGATCGCGCAACCGGATTATTTCTGTTTGTGCTTCTTGCTCATCTATAATATTGATGCATTGCAAGAGTTGAGTATGCAACTGAGATAACCCAGCCAGCAGTGTATCTGGATTTGAGAATTCGCTGGTAGTGTTAGTTGTAAGTTGAACTCCCTCCACAGCTTCCAACCACATTTTATCAGTGAGGGGAAAAGTTGCAGTGGTTGGCGTTAAGGTGATTTCCTCAAACCCCAGAAAGCGGACAGTTCCTTGATGAAGTTGTACCCAACAGATGACACCCGCTTCGGGCTGGAAAGTCTGAGCATTATTTAAGGAAAATCGTACTTCTTCCTTAGCCTTCACCTGAATTTTTGGCATAGTCACTTGGAAGAATACATCACCGAGTTGCAACAGCCAATTTTCTATCCAAGCTAAAGCCATTGCATCTGCATTGGCTACTAACTCCCGAAAACATTCTTGATGAACTTGTAGTAATTCTATCTCTCCAATTGGAACTGCTAAAATCTGACACTGTTGATTAGCAGTTCCGAAAAGTGCTTCACCTTGATTAATACTGCATAGATAACGGCGAGTTCCTTCGATAACGCCATCTTTGAGTGTGACAGCAAACAAGGCCATAGAGCCAGACTGAACTACCCAAATTCTAGAAGGGTCATTCAGTAGAATCGGTTCATTGCCATTAATTATGTAAACCTGACCGTGTATTAGCATTTTGGAGTAGAGAGTGGGAAATTAAGAGATGGGGAATTGGGAGATGAGAGAGTTTGAGATTATGAGGCTGACACTTGAGCCTTTGAACTTGAACGTTGCACCTTTGAACCTGAACGTTGAGTCTTTGAACCTCGAAGTTGCACCTTTGAACCTGAAACATTAAGTCCTAACTCTCCACCGCTTCCCCTTCAGTGCGAATTAACCGCGAATATACACCGTCAACTTGCCATAATTCTTTGTGAGTGCCTTGTTGTACAACCTTTCCGCGTTCTAGAACAATAATTAGATCGTAATCGCGGATAGTGCTTAACCGGTGAGCAACAATTATGCAGGTGCATCCGCGACGACGGAGATTTTGGTCAATGATTTGTTCTGTTTCTGCATCGAGGGCGCTGGTAGCTTCATCCATCACGAGTATCGAGGGGTTATTTACTAAAGCGCGAGCGATTTCTAAGCGTTGTCGCTGACCACCACTTAAATTAGCAGCACCTTCTATGAGTTCGGCATCAAATCCTCCAGACATCGAAAGAATTACATCAGCGATCGCAGCATCTTGACAAGCCCGCATCAGGTTTTTATCTGGTACAGTAGTATCCTAGGGTGTTGACTTTGTAACAAATTAGCTTGGAATTATTCATGCAATTTCTATGTCGTTATTTGAGGCAGAAAATAAAATTCTTCTCTTTGAAAGCATAGATTGATTAAAAACTTCGTTAGACCAAGCCTCAACGTCCACAAATCGAATTGTTTCTAGTGCCTGTTTAACAATGGATGCTGTTAAATCCATTGTTGATAAAGAAATATTCAGGAACATTTTACCTATTTGTTTAAAAGCAGAGCGAGAAGAAAAATGCTTGTATTTACCGAAAAGGGATTCAATGACATCAGAGGTTGCTAGAAACCTTTGCCCTAATGGAATTTGAGACCTTTCAACCGTAAAATAGTTAAAGATTTTTTGTTGGAAACTCTCTAAATAATTAGTTGAGATTTTGTTTTGCTGTTACTGAAAAATACTACTCGACTTTTGATCAAGTCCGCAAAGTTTAAGTTGAACCTCAGCAGTTCGGGTCATTTTAACCATTTGACTCCATTTGCTAAGTTCATCTTGATAATCGATTAACCATCCCAACTTATCCTTTAATCTCTTATTAAGAACAATTGGGTCAATATTTGGTACTAAATCAACTAAAGTGTCCATTTGAGATTTTAAGAGCTTTTGTGCCCAATCAATTAGCTTTTCAATGTTGAAGTAGCGGCATCTAGAGCGTTGGGATGGAGGAGATAAAAAAGATAATTCTGTTTGTTGCAATTGTTGTCGGCATCAATGACACTGCTGCACAAAAGATTGATATTTTTCATCAGTGACTAATTCATGCTTGAGCAGTAATGCCATTGCATGAGTTACATCATAGGTATAGATAACTTCAGGATGATTCTGTTTGTAAAGTTTAATTCCTTTTTGGACATCACTGCCGTGGTCAGCGATTATTTGTATTGGATGGTCAACTTTTTTGGCAATTTCTTCCAGTTTTTGCTCTATGAGTTCCCCTTTAGTTGAAGCCATAATTTCTAATGCGAGAAGCTGGACATCCTGATGCTATAACCCTCGTTCATAAGGAAAAACTTCTCTTTCAAGCCGTTGTTGTGAAACTCCCAAAACTACCAGACCTTTTTCTGTCCCCAGCTCTACAGTCAAATCGACGATAAATACCCAATCACTTCGATATTCTTTTTCTCGCTGAAGTTCATACAGCCCAATTCGCCCTAACCATTTTTTAATACTGCTAAAGCTTGGAGCAGCCTCTTTCAACAAATCTACGTACAACTCAAAAGTCTTCTCAACTCCTCTTAAGCTAATACCACATTTGATTACTTGTTGTACTGATATTTGAATCGTTTCTACTGAATAATAATGTCCTTTCGCTTTCTGGATTCGTCCCTGCTCACTTGTTTCTAAATTGGCTAGAACGCTTGTATTTTTATCTTTTTTTTTCCTCGTCTTTCTCTATTATCTGCTTGAGTAAATTTTCCTCAGCAATTTTAGCTCTGTCTTTCCAATAGTCTCGTGAAGTTGATAAATCTCTAACTTTTATTTCCAATGCCTAAGTTTTTTCTGTTTTTCCAAGGCTCTTTCTTTCCAACTATCTCGACTGTTGAGAAAGAATCTTGCTAAACGGCTACTTGGGCTTTTAAACTCTTGCATTAACTTTCTGAGGGCTACTTAGTTCTTGCATGAAAAACTACCATCTTAAAACCTCAGAGTCAACACCCTACGCTACAACCGCCAAAAACCAATAATTTTTCATAGTAGCCTTTAGTAAAAACAAAAGTATTCATCTATTTAAGCTATAGCTTTATTATAATAAATATTACTGCTTAATGCTTCAGTTTTTGTACTAGTAATCTTAAGTACTTTTAATTTATCAGACATCAGCATTTATAAGAGGTTTTAGAACAAGAAACTAGTGAGCGTTTTAGCAATGATTTTCCTCACTTGTGGGCTTGGTTTGCATAAGGTTTGGCACTATTTCTGATTACCTACACCAAAATGTTGGGACTACCAGATTTTTTCGCGTGAGCTTATTACACTACAACATCTTTTCTGGGTGGAAAAATTTTATGTAAATTTAACCACATCACCCTGACGAAAGTTTACAATATAATTACTGAAACTAATCTAGCTACAACCAACAGGCTTTGGTTTGACCTATGACTGATAATAAACAAATTGTCTGCCAACTCACTCAACAAAAACCAAGACGTGTTTTGGTTGTAGCTCCAAGTGAACTAGCTATCCATCATCGTCACAGAGAATCCTTTCAAACACCGCCTAGTTTAAGCAATTGCATTCTCAAAGTCATCGCTAAATTATCTATCGTCAGCGCTATGTTGTTTGGTATCAGTGCGTTGGGCTACTGGGGATTAGAAATCGTTGAAGCTAACACAATCCCGACGATAGAAGATAGATACGATTGGCAAACTCAAAAACATATTTGTTTCGGTTGGATGCTAGTTACTTTTTCTAGCTTTCTTGGGAGTGCTTCTTTTGGTAACGAGTCTCACTAATCAGTTCCAGAGGATATAGTTCATGATAAAAATTCATCACTCAAAAGTCATAATTGAGAAGCAATTTAATATGATTGGTAGATTGATTTCTGAAAATTTATATTGAGGTTTTAACTATTCAGACAGATGTATTTAGAATAGTTGAATTCTTATATTTAATATCTGAGTAAATTTTAGTGGAGCAATTATGAATCCTATTAATCAGGCTATTTTAGAATTCCTGCGTTCTGGCGAGAAAACTGCTGGAGAATTAAAAGACATATTTGATTGTAGTTACAGTGTCCTTGATAAGGGATTGCAGGAGCTGATTGACACACAACAGATTGAAGCCGGATGGAGTAATGAGAATTATCCAGCAAGAATTTATCGGCTCAAGCGCCAGCAATAATCTATTCATTTTTGGAAAAATTAGTCATTTATTTTTATCTTGTTAACTGGCCTAACCAGATAATATCCCTCAACTGTGAAAAATTAGCCAGCCTCAAGGCTATCAGCAAAAGTTTTTGGTGACAATTATGAACTAATTATCACCAAGCTATTGATTGGCTTGATGATAATTTTTAATTGCTTTGTAAAAAATATTAAAGTAAATACTTAAACTCTTACGACTGAACCAATGTTTATGAATTTACCTACGAGATTATCAAGCTTGATAAACTTATTTGAATCCTCTTCGGGTGTGTTAAAGTTACAAGCGATGGTGCTGTAGTCTATTGTGGCCGTGGCATAGCTAGAGTCAGAGTTGTAAATCCCGCCACCCTTGCCAGACTCGAATTTACCAGAACTGAGTTCGATTCCGAAAGCTTTATTGTGTCTGATAATGCTGTTGCCCACCGTTAAGGTACCATCATTGTAGATCCCACCGCCTAAGTGTGCCTGATTGCCACTAATGGTGTTATGACTTACGGTCATGATGCCTAAGCCATTTAGTGTATAAGCCAACGTACCGTATTGGTTAAAAACAGATGAGCCAAAGTCTGTGTCTTTATCATTGTAGATGCCACCACCGGCAGTGACAGCCGTATTGTAAATAATGTTGCTATTAATAACAGTAATAATGCCTAATTTACTGTCAGTGAAACGGTTCCCGTCAGAGCTAGAATTATAGATGCCACCGCCGTTGTTAGTGGCATAGTTATGACTAATGGTGCTGTTACTCACTGATACGATGCCATTATTGTAGATACCACCTCCATCTAATGCATTATTATGGCTTATAGTGCTATTAGTTACAGTCAAGGTGCCATAATGTAGCTCATCTGGGCCACGGTAGCCTAACATGAACTCACCTGGATTATAGATACCGCCACCTTTGATTCCCGTGTTACCACTGATGGTGCTATGACTCACTGATAGGATGCCATAATCATAGATACCGCCACCATAGTAGCTGTTATTACCATTAATGGTGCTATGACTCACGATTATAGTGGCGGAGATTCCATCGGGTCCGTAAGCACCGTCAGTGACATTATAGATACCGCCGCCGTAGCCCTGTGCCTCTGTCGAGTTGTCATTGATCTGGCTGTTAGTCACGGTTATATTGCCAGTGGAGGGGCTACTAGGACTACTTACCAAGTAGCCCCCACCATCATCATAGATGCCGCCGCCTTGGTAAGTGGCTTTGTTGCCACTGATGATACTGTTACTCAATATGAGGTCGATATTTGTGGAGATTCCGCCGCCTTGCATTGCTGTGTATTAGTTATGGCGCTGTTTTTTATGCTTGTTACAGAGCCATCAGAGCCATCAGCAGCATAGATACCGCCGCCATTTCCGTTTGTTATGTTGCTATTAATAGTGCTGTTATTCACGGTTAGGCTATACTCGTTGTAAATGCCGCCGCCGCTATTGGCATTGATCAGGCTGTTATTCACGGTTATAGTCCCAGTATGACCACCATAGATCGCGCCACCTCGGTAACTGACTTTGTTAGTACTGATAGTGCTGTTATTTACTAATAAGTTGCCATTACCGAGTTGATAGATACCACCGCCATCTCCCCTTGCTGCTGTATTGCCAGTGATGCTGGTGTTATTCACGATTATAGTGCCAGAAGCGTAGATGCCGCCGCCTTCAAAGTCTGCTGAATTACCACTGATGGTACTGTTGTTCAGGGTTATAGTGCCATAGCTGTAGATGCCGCCACCCGCTTCATTGGAGTTGTTATAACTAATGGTGGTGTGGTTCATTGTGAGGCTTCCTTGATTGAAAATGCCACCGCCTTCCCTGTAGATTGACGAATTGCCAGTGATGTTATAGCCTACCGAATTGCCAGTGATGCTGCTGTAGTCCACTGTTAGGCTGCCAGTGTTGTAAATAGCACCGCCATAACTGAGAGTTTTTCCATCACTATCTGTTACGTTATTGGTTACAGTGTTACCAGCGATGATGGTATTGTTCAAGGTCAGGACGCCAACATTTGAGATAGCACCGCCTCCCTTTGTGCCATCGTATGTATTGGTAATAGTCAGCCCATTGATTGCAGATATTACACCTTTGCCAATGTCAAAAACACGATCAGCAGTATCATCCTTAATAGTTAGTTTGCTAGGATTTGTACCTTCAATGGTCAGGTTATCTGTGATACTTAGACCACTATGAGTCAGACTGATGATATGAGCCAGCCCACCAGTAAACAGTCCACCAAAATTGATGATGTCTTTTCCTGAAAGAGCATTGGCATTTAGAACTGCCTGCCGCAGTGAACCTGCACCACTGTTGTTCGTATTAGTGACGGTAAATGTAGACATTCAGATGATTCCTCTGGGAATAGTTGTATATAAGTTGACATTAAATCTGATATTGATACTACTATTGAGTCTGCAACCATTTTTCTACTGTTCACCTGTAGTCAGAGATCAAAGTTAATTTGAAAAACTGCGAACGCCCTACTGGTCTGCTAACCCCAAAATGCACTTTTTCAGATTGGGGTACATATTAGAGGTTAAAACAATTTCCCAAATGGCTAAGTTTACTCTCGTGAACTACTGAGAGTATGTTGAGATTTAAGTCTTAATTTTTGACTTCATTGTGATGAATGTAAGTAGATTAATTCATTAACTAGCACTTCTTCTTTTTTAAAGATTTTATTTATATCTATGTCAATACTGTGTCATTAAGATGTCAAATGTATGTAGAAAAATTTTACTAAGAATATTTCTGAAGATAGATGAAATTTTCAAGCAAGAGGTATGAAAATACTCGTTAAAGAATTAGAAATTGTTGAAGCTAACACAATCCCGACAATAGAAGACAGATACGATTGGCAAACCCAAAAACATATTTGTTTGGGTTGGATGCTGTTTACTTTTTCTAGCTTTCTTGGCAGTGCTTCTTTTGGCGACGAGTCCCATTAATCAGTTCCAGAGGATAAAGCCCCTGATAAAATTCATCACTTAAAAGTCATAATTAAGAAGCAATCTAATATGATTGGTAGATTGATTCATTAAAAATTTCTGTTAGTATTATTGTCAGAGAGTTAAGCAGCCTCAAAAGTTAATGCGACGATAGATTTCAGTCAAGGGAATTTCTACGTTTAAACTGTGCAGCATAATTGTCCGCTCAAGGTGAGAGTGAACTTGCCATAGCCAGCGATCATTACTGTTACGATCCAAGTTATGATACTGTTCAATGTAGGGTTCAGTTTGACTCACGAGCAGATATTCACAAAAGCTGGCAATAGAGCGATATTTTCTGAACTTATCCCCTCGATCATAAGCTTCAGTAGAGGGTGATAAAACTTCGACAATAAGCATTGGATTCTGAATTTCATCATTACGATTGCCATTAAACTCTGGTTCACCATTAACAACCATCAAATCGGTATAAGTCCCACACTGATATTCAGGAATCCAAACTCGCAAGTCGCTGTTATACAAACGAAAATCGGTGTCTCTCAGTAAAAACCCTAAGTGAATTAAGAAGTTGCTGGCAATCGCACTGTGAGATTCTGACCCTCCCGACATAGTAATAACCTCTCCGTTACGGTATTCATGGCGTTCGGGGTTGGTTTCTTCCATAGCCCGATACTCGTCTAACGTCAGGCGAGTTGTTATTACATCACAGGGACTGGTTTGAGCAAAGACCACAATCAACCTCTTAAATAATTAGTTCTAAAACTATTATCAGCAACGTCAAGAAGAATTGCCAATGAATGATGGAATGCCACCATTTCTAACTGGGTGTATGATGTACGTACTCGATTGCTTGCTATTGTGTTTTATTGCCTTTGGACAAGAATTCATCTAATTTAGGACTTACGCATTGACAGAAGTAACCGAATGTGGATTACCTCTCATTACAAGGCTCTGGCTATAACTGAGCAAGTGTGATAATAAAAAAATACTTTTGTCAAAACATACCATGCTTGGTGCAGGGAATACATACTACTCTGCACCAATCAACTAAGGGTAATCAGCCACTCAGACAAAGCATCAGCCATCGGACTGAAAAACAATAAAACAAGATTATTCATCAAGTGACGAAAAGGGAATTATGACTACATCTTTTAAAGTAAGAATCAATTTAAATCGCCTTCGATTTCTCCCATTACATTCTCGCGGACGCTCTCGGATTGATTCTCATTCCGGCTATCAATATCCAGTTCTTGTCCCAAAGTTGAATTTGGCTTGGTTTCATATCAAATAGCAACAATTAGCAAGCAAAGATAAATGAATAATAGACTGTCTAAATCTCATAGCAAGGGAATAAAAATAAAAAATGAATATCAAGAATGAAAATTATGCTGGTTTTCAAACTTGGTCAAAGCAAGTTGCATCTTGGCGATGTATTACTCCGATACTTTCGATTGACATTGAACGAGAACGTAGTTGCGTGTGGTTTAATGTAGGTAGCGAAAATCGTCCTCTTGTTAGGTACGAAATTTTTTCCAATATGGGTGGTTGGCAAAGTGGTCATGAAGCTAATGCTGCTGCTAATCTATCCGCTTTTTCATTAGAAGAAGCCAAATATTTATACAACCAACTTATTACTGGCAAGATGAATAATGAAGTCAAGTCAATTTTGACTATTGTTGCAATTGCTAAAAAACATGAAAACAGTCCTCAAAATAAAATGGGATACCAGAAATAGGGTTAGATATAGCGGAGCTGACACACTGTTTGGTTTAAATAGCAGTCTAGAACAATACCTTTGCCAAAATAAGAGCCTAGAAAATTTTGGCAAAACTGGCAAAATTTTCTATACATAAGCGTTTAGCTTAAAAGGTAGTTTGTCATCTCAAACCCTTTATCAACAATAAATTCAGAATAGCATAGCTAAAAACCAGGGCGAAGGCGAGATCATGTAATTCTTCGGCAGATGTTAAACCAGCGCATCCAGCACCAACGATACCAATAGGGATTTAGCTAAGTTGATTTTTTCGGTGACTCAAGCCTTAAAAAAGTAGTTTGCTTCTGTTTACGTCTTAATCTCCAAGCAGCGTGAAAAGCAGCGATCGCAAACACACTGAATGGTAAAGTTGGTTCGGGAACAGGCTTGATTGCTATTAAGATTCCTGAAGTGTTAATAGAGATATTGCCGCCATCACCACCAACCTGTGCTGTGCCTGCGGTGGTGGAAATTTGAGCGCCACGACGTAGAAGCAGTAAATCAGTTTGTAAAGAGATATTGCCACCATTACCTGAAGAAGATTCGGCGTTGAGTCCGCTACTGTTATCTAAGGTAACTCTAGGTGAGGTAACGATGATATCTCTAGCAGTACCCGTCGTACTTTGAGAGTTAACGAACAAGCCACTATTAATGTTTGAACTGCTATCAGAAATGGTGAAGAAATCAGTAGCATTAACTTTGATTGCACCTGCATTGCCTTGTCCAAATGTTGAGGCTGTAACTTGAGCGCCATCGCTTAACGAGAATGAACCGGAGTCAATAGTAATATTACCCCCATTGCCAACAGTCCCCGTTCCCACAAAGCTGCCAATCCCACTTTGAATACCGTTTTTTTCTCCACTAATATTAACAGCACCAGTAACATTAACATTGACATTCCCCGCATCCCCCCGTCCTGCTGGCTGGGTATCAGATGCTTCACGAGTAATGGTTGCCAGTTGAGCGCTATCAATTAGTAATAGGGTTGCAGCATTGATATCGATGTTGCCTCCCTTACCTACACCCCCTGATTCCACCGCGCTGAAGATGTCAGCATCTGCTAGAGTTACAGCATCTCGTGCCCCTACTGTCACATTGCCTGCATTACCAAGTCCTGAAGTTGAGGCAATAAGTTGAGCGCCATTTTGTAACGAGAATGAACCAGAATCGATAGTAATATTACCCGCATTGCCAAGTGACCCCAAACGCACAAGATTGCGAACATTACTCCCAGTACCTGCAATTTTGATTTCCCCGGTAGCATTCAGCGTAATATCTCCCCCAATTGTTTCAGGTGTCCCCAAACCTTGCCCAATACCAGCACTTAAAAAACTTCCTCCCAATATTTCTAAATTCCTGGCATTGACTGCAATATTACCGCCACCAGCCCCAGTTACAATTACACCTGCTTGATTCGTGAGGGATACCGAAGTTCGCGCAACATTATCAGGAAATATCAAGCTGAGATTATCGTCATCTACACCCAAAGCTAAAGTACCAGGTTCTGCTAACCCTCCTAACTCGGCTCTCCCACCATAAGCATTTAATCGTCCCCCATCCATGCTGACATTCCCACCCACCAGTAGTAAACTCTTACCATCTGGTACTCGTAAACCAAATGCATCAAAGCCTGCTGGGTCTGTTCCTGCGGGTGCTATTGAGTTATTTTGAATCCCTCCGTTTTGATTAATCTGATTAAACAGCAATGCTGAAGGATTAACAGTCAATAACGGTGAGGGGATATTTTTATCAGTAGCATTAAAAAATGCTCGATTTCCAAATTGCAGTGCATTCGCTGTACTCGCAACAAACGAACCACCAATATTTAATTGAGCGTTTTGACCAAATACAATTCCATTGGGATTAATTAGAAACAGGTTAGCCGTACCCAACGTGCGAATTAACCCATCAATATCAATATTAGAAACTGAGCCACCTGTTACTCGACTAATAATATTTTGAGTATCTAGAGCATTATTAAAGGAAGCAGTGCTACCAGTAGGCACAGAAAACTCACCAAAACTGTGAAACAAATTACCGCCAGCTTGTGTTCCCCCAGTGATGTTAAAATTGTCAACCTCTCTTGTGACGTTAGAGTTATTTGGTAAAGTGCCATCTGGAGTAATTTGAGCGTTCGCATAATCAATGGTACAAAAGCTGACACCGAAAGCGATAGCCACTAAAGCACCCCAATGAGTAAAACCCAAACCTGACATTGCAAGCCTCCATGAATAGCAGCCAACTTTAGTTAAGCATAGATCAAGTTGCTAGCTATTAATTAGGCTACTAAGTTTTTGCCTGAAAACTCCGATTTTTTGCAAGAAGTCAAACCCTGGATTCTGCCCTGAATTCACCGCAACCTTGAGTTTCTGCATACGCTCCGGTCGCAGACTTGACCTCGCTACAAAGTCATAGTAAAACACTTTTCAAACAACCTCTATGCTCTTTTAGCTCGACTTTATCCAAAATTAAGAACTTGGTTCTCTTGATACGGCAAAACCCTAGCTTTTTGGCAAAAACTTTTTTCATGTCACTGATTTTCGGTGAAGTCGAAAAAGTAAAGCTACCGTTCCACAAAGCTTTCAGCTTCAGCATTGCTCAAAAATGGATAAAGTTGAGCTTTTAGAGGATGTTTATAAATTTTTCAGGTAGGCTCATTCGAGACTTTAATAACCAGTTTTCCCTTTTTGTTACCGTCGAAAAGTTTTAGGATCGCCTTGGGTGCATTTTCCAAGCCTTCGACAATCTCAAGAGCATATTTAATTTTCCCCTGGTTTAGCCACTTTCCAATCTCTGCTATCGCTTCATGAAATCGGGGAATATAATCCAAGATAATAAATCCCTGGACGAGAGCGCGTTTCATGAGAATTTGGCTGTAATTATATGGACCAGGAACAGGCTTTGAAGCATTATAAGTTGAGATTAAACCGCATAAAGGCAGGCGGGCGTGCAGATTAATTTTAGTTAGGACGGCATCAAGGATTATTCCGCCAACATTGTCAAAATACACATCGATTCCATTGGGACAAGCTTGAGCTAATGCTTTTTCTAAATCTCCAGTTTTATAGTTAATTGCTGCATCAAAGCCAAGTTCTTCTGTAAGCCAACGGCACTTTTCATCACTGCCAGTTATACCAACTACCCGACAACCCTTAATCTTGGCAATTTGTCCAACAATGGAACCAACTGCCCCAGATGCGGCTGAAACGACCACAGTTTCTCCAACTTTTGGCTGTCCTATATCTAATAACCCAAAATAAGCTGTAAAACCAGTAGCTCCCAGTGGCCCGGTAAATGCGTTGAGCGGACAAGGTAGAGGATTAGGTAATCGCGTCAGCGAAAAGCCACTGTTTCCAAGGGCGATCGCGTAATCTTGCCATCCTAGCAACCCAGAAACCAAATCTCCCTTTTTAAAATTGGGATTTTTGGACTCTTCAACTACACCTATAATACTGCCACGCATAACTTCCCCAATTTCAATAGGAGGCATATATTGCTCTATATCGCTCATCCAGATCCGATTGGTAGGATCTAGTGACAGATATATAGTACGTACCAGCACCTCATCATCTTTTGGGCTGGGGATTGGCTCTTCTCGGTACTCAAAATCGCTTTCTTTAATGTCACCAACGGGACGAGCAGCTAATAGAAACTGTCGATTTATCGCTCTAGTCATAAGTTTTTGTTGGGTGTGACTGAGAGTTGGTCAGAACAGATCCTTGTTTAGTCGCTTTAAGGCTTGAAACTGCAACCATAATAAAAATACCTCGTTTTTATCACAGAAAACAAAATAGTAACACTTTATGCACCTATAAACTGCTTGCATCATGAAGCGGTTAAGTTATTCAAATTCAGGTGGCCAAAGTTTTGCGATCGCTATTCATTCCACTTCATCAGCACCCCATCCACACAAGCAACCCCCCACTGCGGAAACTTCGCCAGCAGTTTCTTGATCACAATCTGCAAAGCCGGATCATCATTCCAACACGAGAGCAAAAAGTCAAACCCCGGATTCTGCCCCGAATTCCCCGCAACTTTGAGTTTCTGCATACGCGACTGTCGCATATTTGACAAAAGCAACAATCGCCTCATGTGACCATTTTTCAGCATTGGTGACAGACTCGGCGGAACCAACTCTTAGAGACGCTGCGCGAACACCCTCATCAACTGCTGGAATAATCACATGAAGCCTTATTGGGTGACAAACGAAACTTACCAGCGGTGGGCATCAAACGCTGTGACTGCACCAGCATAGGCATTTACGATGCGTTAAACAATCACAAAATTGTTTTCGGTTAGTGACAATCCAGCAGATAATTGTGCAAATTCCACCTGAGTAAACCCAGACGCACTGCCATCAAGGTCAAAATACAGTCCGCCTGTGCTGTTGTCATAGATAAATCGTTGCTCGTTTGTGGTTGCAGATGTGCCAATGGTGAACTGACTTGTCAAAAGTGAACCTGATGATAACCCACCGCCAAAACCAGTAGTCGATACCTGAATCAATTCATTCGTGGCGTTGAAGTCAGAAATAGTGTCAATGCCTTCATTGTAACTATTGAAGACAAAGGTATCTTTACCATCTCTTCCATAGATAAAATCACTACCTTTGCCACCGATGAGGGTATCATTGCCATTTCCACCGTCGAATAAGTTACCATAATAATTATCATTGGTTGAAAAGTCAGATGCGGCAAGATAATCATTGCCATCACCCCCGTTAAGAGTGTTACTACCATTAGCAACAATTAAGTAATCGTTACCAGCGCCACCATTAAGTGTGTTATTGCCGAAGCCGTCTTTCTGATTGGAGTAAGCAAACAGAGAATCATTACCATCCCCCCCAGAGAGCTGATTACCGTAATAATTATAAGAATTACTGTTGTTACTCCAAAAAATACTCAAATAATCGTCACCAGCGCCCCCATTAAGTGTGTTAAGACCTTCACTACCAATGAGAGTATCATTTCCTGCATTACCCCTTAGCAGGTCGTTACCAGTACCACCGTTAAGGTAGTCATTGCTCATACCACCAATGAGAGTATTATTTCCCGCACCACCATTGAGAGTATTGTTACCTAAGGCATCAAAACCAGAGAGATAGTCATTGCCATCGCCTCCATCCAAGAGGTTATCGCCTGATGAAGAGTCAATATTTAATGTATCGTCACCAGCGCCACCGTTGAGGGTATTCTTGCCTGATGTAACAATATTGCCCCCTTCGGAGTCGTTGTACAAGAAGCCAGAGCCGGAGAGATAATCATTGCCATCGCCCCCCAAGAGTAAGTTATCGCCTGACGAATAGTCAATATTTAATGTATCTTCACCATTACCACCGTTGAGGGTGTTATTGCCTGATGTGACAGGATAAGAAATTTTGTAGTCGCCAGACCCGTTCTGGTAGTAGCCATAACCAGACAGAGAATCATTACCATCGCCTCCATCCACAAGGTTATTACCTGATGAATACTTAATATTCAATGTATCATCACCAGCACCACCATTGAGGGTATTATTGCCAGAAGCGAAGAATCCTCCGTAGTAATCAGTGGAGCCAGAAGCACTAAGAGAATCATTGCCATCGCCACCATTGAGTAGGTTATCGCCTTCTGAAAAGTCAATATTAAATATATCGTTACCAGCACCACCGCTGAGAGTATTATCGCCTAAAGAGCGATCAGTGCCGTATCTGGTAATACTGCCTGAGGCGAATAGATAATCATTGCCGTCGCCACCATTGAGTAAGTTATCGCCTGTTGAAGCGGTAACACCCAAGCTATCATTACCAACGCCACCATCGAGTAAGTTATTGCCTGTTGAATAGTCAGCAGTCAATACATCATCACCAACGCCACCATTAAGGGTATTATTGCCTGATGCGCCAAAGTAACTGAAGTAATCGAAGCCAGACAGCGACAGAAAATCATTACCATCGCCACCATTAAGTAGGTTATCGCCTATTGAAAAGTCAATATTCAATGTATCATTCCCAGCGCCACCGTTAAGGGTGTTATTGCCTGGGGTAGTAGCGGCACGAAGAAAATCATTGTCATCGCCACCATCAAGCAGGTTATCGCCTTCTAAAGAGTTAGCATTCAAGTTATCATTGCCTGTACCGCCAACGAGAGTATCATTCCCCGCACCGTCAACGAGAGTATCATTCCCCGCACCACCAACTAGGGAGTCATTCCCTGCACCACCTCTTAAAGTGTCGTTCCCACTCAGTCCGTCAATAATGTCATCGCCCCCCTGACCATTGATGACATCATCTGAGTTGTCAAAGCCGCTAACATTATTAGAGAGGTCGTTAAGAAAAGTGACAGTATTTTTGTTGAAGATAGTGCTTTGGGTCGAACTGGCATTGAAGACATCAAAGCTATCTGCGGTGCTAGTTTGCCCATAAAACAGGATATTGCCCAAGTCTACAGTAGCTCCTGTAGATTTGCTCAGATTATCCAGGTTTTCCAGAGCAAAGTTTTGCAAGATGACTGTGTTACTATTTACTTCTTCAAAGGTAATTTCCAAATCACTGCCATTCTGAGTAAGCAGCAAATTTTGGACAGTAAAGCCATATTCCTGAAATTCTAAGCTGTCTACTTCGCCAATGACTGCTGCTGTCGGGTTTGCCCCTTTACCTACCCCACCAAAATCGGTGATAATATTAGTGTCGCTACTACCGTAGTTAAAAACAAATTTATCCTTGCCGCTTCCACCAGTTAAAGTGTCTTTGCCAAAGGAATTTGTGATGATATCATTACCTGCAAGACCCTTAATCGTGTCCGCTTCGTAACTGCCTACTAGAGTATCGTTACCATTGGTGCCAATGATATTTGCCATAACTTTTACCTACCTTGAATTTATTTTTTTAGTAACTTGAGTTATCAATCTGTTGTTTGTGCTGTTTTTGGGCTTAAACAACTCACCGAAATTTCACCTTTTCGGCATACTTTATCCATCACCCTTGAGGAACAGTATTTTTTCGGAAATATTCACCCGCTAAAAGGTTTTTAAATGAAATTTCTTTAACTCTTCTCTTACCATCTAATTCTTAAGCACTATACAATACAATCTTATGAGCGTGTGCATTCCCGATAATTACTTATTTCAGCCTAGATTAAGCATTTTTGTTCAGCAGAAATCACCGAATAAGTATCAAAAAATCTGACAATTGAATGCTTAAAATACAACTTTCATATTTTTTTTGCCAGTGCCTAAGTCTTACTAGAAGAGAAAATAGTCAAGAGTATGACTCTTGAGCGGCAACGATAATTTTTATGCCCTCCTTGTAAGCTATTCTTCGTGGAATCTCAGCTTGAAATTAGAGAATATCTCAATGCTTCAAAATCACTACATAGTCAATATATTACTTAAATGTATATACTTAAATAACCAGCTTTACATACTCTTCACATTATTTGCTAATAAATGTATATACAAATAGTAAGCTTTGTGGATTCTTCATATTCTTATAGTTTTTAGGCAAGAAGAAAGCCATAGGTAAATGTGGGAATGAGTAATAAAAAATACATATTTTTTTGGAGGCTGTGATCGCTACTTGTCCCCACATCAACACTTCCCACACTAAATGCTAGATTTTATTTAGCCACCCAGCAGGAGTTTTCTTTTTCTTATGTGGTTCTGGTCTGCCGATTCAGTAGAACAAGAATTATTTGATTTGTACGCTCCAACCCTGCGATCGCTCGGCGTAAATTTCAGTGACGAGCAACTCCAAAACACTCTAGAAGCATCAAGCTATGGTTTAGAAGATGCTTTCAGGAGCGCAATCGTTTATATGCTTTGGCTCGAAGAAAATCTAAAACCGATCTACCCGACTGCGATACTAATCGAGGCACTTGCAAATCAATGGCGCACCAAGTACTGGAAGCCGGAGTATCTAGAACTTGAACAGTTACTCTCCCTCGGAAAGCGCTGGTGGAGGGCAGCAGTGGATAAGTGGGGTTACGACGAGCGTAATCAACTGGTTGCAGACATATTTTACGACCACGGGCAAGAATTTATTAAGTTCCGAAATGGTAAAGAAATTCTGGTTGACACTGCTTATAAGTGGGGATGGGAGCGAGTCGCAGATTATGCGTCCCCCTTTTCAGAAAGTAATTGGTCGCTTGGCAGTATCAATGCAAGGGAATCTTGATCTACATCTTCTGCATTAGTACATAAACACGAGTCAGAATTCCTTCTGCCTCCTGACAAAAAGCCTTTCTTCGATAAGCAATACCTTCGCCAAAAAAAGAGTATGAAGAGATAGGGCTGCCGTAGTAGAGTTA
>NZ_JABXKO010000089.1:0-103834 GCF_017114965.1 Nostoc sp. JL31 | reverse complement strand
GCCGCTTATTTCTCGGCATCCTCCGCGATGTCTTCCAAAAAATCCACAAAAGTCTTCCCAATCTCGAAATCACCGAATTGGTTCCCGTCCCCAACCATCCCAAACATCCACCCCTGGACTACCAAGAACTCCTCGGACAAGAATCTATGGGTGAAAGTACAATCACCATCGGCAAACTCAGATTAAAACTCGATTTGCGTCAACTTTTAGATGGCTATGAATCACTAGAATCGCGTCGAAAATCACAAAAAGCAGATAATGATTTAGATGATAGGACTGCTTATGAAGATATGCGAGATATTGCTAAACTAGCTGTCAGCAGAGAAATTAAAATTAATAATAATAATAAAGCCGAGGCAAATGCTATGTCAGAAAATCCTCAATTCACAAACAACTTTCAAGGCGCAAACATCGCCAACGTTGCGAACCAAGTCAAAGATAACGCCAGTCAGCAAGCCTCTAACTTCAACCAAACAAGCGGCGCAAGCGTAGCAGAACTAATGCAACTGATCGGCAACCTGCGCCAAACTGCCGCCCAATTCCCACCAGAAACCCGCGACGACATGATCATTGATATTGATGATGTAGAAGTAGAAATTCAAAAGCCAGAAAAAGAACGCAACTTACCCAAACTCAAAAAGCGTCTACTAGCTTTACTAACTGCTGCTACTCTAGTCGCTGCCCCGATCGCAGGTATGACAGACTTTGCAAACAATGTTATGGAAATAGGGAACAAATTAAATATCGAACTAAAGCTTCCCTCTGGTAAATAGACTTTTCTAACTCCAGGGGCGATGCAACCTATTCTAAATTAACAATCATGGCATACAGCATTTTGCATCTAAATGAAGTACATCCTTTACCCCACCCTAACCCTCCCCTTTACAAGGGGAGGGAACCAGATTTTTCTTGTTTCCCCCCTTTACAAGGGGGGATTAAGGGGGGTAATTAGGTTGTCTGACGCTCAATTACAGCACTCATCAAGTTACTCGTCAGTATGCTCACGTAGAAAAGAAAGTATTCGCCTAAGTTTTTCCGAGCTAATCCTCAGTTGGCATATCTTTTAGGACTTATGCATTAAACTGAATTTTCCGCCACTTTGAGTTTTTGCATACATAGAGATCGCACATTTATCTGTTAACAAATCCTAAAAGTGCTTTGATAGTTATTCCATAGGATGATTAAGATATAGGTATTTGACCTGACGGGTGTCGATACTCATGGTGCAAGACCAGATTTTGCTGAATGATTGGCATGTAATAGCGCGATCGCAAGACCTCCAACCTGGAACAGTTCTGCACAAGCGCTTATTAGGCTCAAATATAGTGCTTTGGCATAATGGCGACAAAGTTTTAGCTTGGCAAGACGTTTGCCCTCATCGTGGCGCTCGTCTTTCTCTAGGATATGTCAACAAAGAGACTCTTGTTTGTCCTTACCACGGTTTAGCCTTTAATAGCGAGGGAAAATGTGTACTAGTTCCGGCTAATCCCGACCAATCACCCCCCGCCCAAGCTTGTGTTAAAACTTACCAAATTCAAGAGCGTTACGATCTGCTCTGGGTTTGTTTAGGCACACCAAAACAAGACATCGCTCCGTTTTCTGAGTGGTACGATCCGGTCTATCAAAAGATTTTCTGTGGCCCTTACTACTATCACTCTAGCCCTCTGCGGGTGCTGGAAAATTTCATCGATCCGGCACACTTCCCAATTATGCATTCGGGATTATTTGCCCACGCCAGTCGTCCTGAGTTGACGCACTATGAATTAGAGTCTCTTCCAGATGGGATTAGTTTCAAATGTGGTTTGTGGGAACTAGATTTTAATTCCGGTAATCCTCTTTCTGCACCACTGATTTTCAACACTTACGATTACCGCATTTTCCGTCCGCTAGTGGCATACTTTAAACTTGGGCCTGGAGATCGTCGTTTAAATATCTTCTATACAATTACGCCAGTCGATGAAGATGAGTGCGTGGTGCAATATTGGTTAATGGTAAACAGTGTCCGCGAACTAAAAGTGGAAGTGTATCTAGATATTCAAAATCAAGTTGCTAGTCAAGATATTGCCATTGTCGAATCCCAGCAACCCCGACGCTTACCTTTAGATTTGCAATCAGAAGTACATTTACCGAGCGATCGCTATTCCATAGCATACCGGAAGTGGCTCAAACAACAGGGTGTTACTTTCGGCACTATTTAGAACTTAGCGATGCTTCTCATTATGATTAAGAAAAAAGATTTAGATAAAATTAGTTTAGAAGCTAACTCCCTTAAAGATTTTAAAAAACGGTAGATTAGACCTCTTGCATAAGTCGAATCAACCCCCTTTAATCCCCTTTATAACGGGGGTAAACTTGAAATGTTGCTCCCTCCCCTTCACAAGGGGAGGGTTGGGGAGGGGTGATTCAACGATTTTTGCAATAGGTCTATTGTTAACTGCTCTACCGTTTTTTATGTATCTTGAATTGGCTTTCATATCAAGGTTAATTTTGGGTATTTATTTATCCACAGTTGTTAGTTTTAAAGGATACAATGGCTCAGATCCATTTAATTGCCAAATTCTAAATACCAATACAGCAGCTACAGTTAACCACACACAAGAAAATGATAAAGTCATTCCCGCTATAGGATTAGTTTGCCAATAAATTGCCGTCACCACTACAGCAGATAACCAAGGGCCTAAAATCACTACAGGTACAGCAGCACCTAATCTCCGTTCTACAGTAAAAATCGTATTCCAAGTATCCCCTAAAGCCAGATGTACCACAAACAAAATTAAAGGCAATACTAAAAAATGGTGATTCATTTGCTGCCAAACTAATACAGAAGAAATTACCCGCAAAACGGCAATTATCATCCAAACTATGGGAAATGCTAAAGGTGGAGGCGACCATCTTGGTCTGATTACCTGGTCATAGGTCTGACGAGAACGGGTATTATCTAAAAGAGAAAAAATTCGAGAACGGATACTTAATAGAGCAAAAAACAATCCAGTCAATAAGGTGCTAAACCAACTGGAAAAAGAAGAATTATTATCAATGAATATTACTAATTTTTCCATTCCCAGTAACACGAGAATCATGACTAATATCTGTAGTATCGTCCCTAGTGTATAAACTAAAACTGCTCTGATATCTAGTTTTTGTGTAGTCGCTATTGATGTGTTTAGAGACTGTTGTTGATTCCCAGGTTTTACCCCCATCACTGTATTAACAAACTGTTCAACTATTCCACGATTCTGGGATTTATTCATAATTAAGAGATGGCGCGTAGTTGGTAATTAGTAGTAATAAGTCATTATATGATATTCTTATAGTTAAAAATGATTTTTGTAGGTTATTTTAACATCAGAGTTTATAATTTCCGAATCTAATGTACAGTCTTTCATAACTGATATTGAGGAAAAAACGTGAAATTTCAGAAGTTATTGTATATTTTTACTCTCGTAAATATTGCTACGTTGGCTCTGAGTGTACCTGTATTTGCTCAAATCGCGCAGACTCCCTTTAATTATGCACAGTCAAATTGTCGTGCAACTAAAGTAAATACTCCAATTTTCAAAGAACCTTCAACATCATCCCATACTATCAGAATATTGTCGGCAAAAACAAGGATTACTTTAGCATATATCCCAGTTAGTGGAGATAGATTTGTCAGAATTAAAGCTCCGACTTCAGGGTTTATTCAAACTGCTGTGCTGAAATTTTGTCAGCCGAATAAAAACGCTCAAAATGTTTCGAGTAAACCTACTATTGGCAGTGTATGTCGGCAAATTGTACGACAGGAAACTATACGCCGCCAACCAAGTACAAAAGAACCTTTTATTACAACACTTTATCCAAAGACAGTTGTGTTTGTGAACTTGGTTACAGGTAATATAGTTAAGTCATATAAATCTGAAAATTACATTTGGGTAGAAATCGACCTTTCCAGAAGTTTCCCTGGAGAATTATCTGGTAATGGTTGGATAGTCAATACTGACTTAGTAAATACTCCTGGATTAAGCAATCTGGCTTATTGTAGTTAGTAGCTTATTTCTTGATTAGACGGTATTGAAGTTGCCTCGCCATCGCCCCCAAGGGAAATTCAGTAAAGATTAGCTTTGGCAGAAGCCCCTCGCCAACGCAAACATCGCCTTTACAACGATCCAATTAGCGTCATCCAAGATTTAGTTAATCAACATCAGGAACTTCTCACAGTGCTTGAGTTTCAAGCTCTGAAATACCAATTAGATAGCTAGTACAACACGGCGGAAATAAACCAATCATTCCAAATCAACGAAACCCTTATGCTGTATTCATTTTAATTTTTAATTTTTAATTCCGCCTTGCGGTACTAGGGGATACAGCGCTAATTTCGATCAAGCAACCACAAAATTGTCGTTGCTTAGTGACAATCCAGCAGATAATTGTGCAAATTTTACTTGAGTAAAGCCAGATGCACTGCCATCATGGTCAAAATATAGCCCACCTGTAGCGCTGTTGTAGATAAATCGTTGAACGCTCGTGGTTGCAGATGCTCCGATTGTAAACTGACTTGTCTGAAGTGAACCTATTGATAACCCGCCACCAAAACCAGTAATCGATACCTGAATCCGATCCTTAGTTGGTTTGAAGTTATAAAGACTGTCAACACCTTCGTTGTAACTATTATAAGCAAAAGTATCAGTACCTAATCCTCCATAGATACTGTCATTCCCATTGCCCCCATAGAGTAGGTTATTACCTGTTGAATCAGTAGCAATCAAGATATCATTACCTTCACCACCATTGAGAGTATTATTGCCCGTTGAACCGCTAACATTCAAGGTATCGCGATCGGACTCAGTGCCGAAATAACTGGCATCGCCCCCATAAAGTAGGTTATTACCTGCTGAATCAGTAGCAATCAAGATATCATTACCTTCACCACCATTGAGAGTATTATCGCCCGTTGAACCGCTAACATTCAAGGTACTGTTACCTGCACCACCGTTATAGATAGGGTTGACTCTTGATCTCCTAAAGAGATTTTTATGCCCTCCTTGTGGGCTATTATTCGTGAATGTCTAGCGTCAAAATAGAGAACATCACACAATACTTCTCGATTTTTGCAGTTTTAAAAGAGGAATTTGGTTTGGGAGAAAAGTTAAAGGTTTTTTCTTTCCCTTTTACCCTTAATCGAAAAGTATTGGAGCATCTCTATAGCTTGCAAATAACTACATATTTAATATCTTACTTAGATGTTTATACTTAAATACTCATCTTTACATACTCTTCACATCTTGTCGGCTCAATGTATATAGCAATACTAAAATTTGTGTATTCTTCATCTACTTCGGTTCCTAAGCAAAGTGATTAACCGGACTTGATATGACAAAGAACGAAGCGATCGCTCTGGTCTGGATGGGTTTGCAAATAATCTTGAGCCGGGTGCAACTAAATGACCGGGGGTCAGATTGTACAGGCCGGTAATTTTTCGGAATTGATTGCCCAATCAGGGTTATTTGCCAGACTGGTAGCCCAACAATTAGAAGGGGAACTTTAGTTCTACTTCAGCATGGAATTAGCAACTTGCTATAAAGATTGGATGTTTAGTCCATCATTAGAATAATCAACCACAGCAATTCTTTAGGTTTTCTCGATTAGCGATACTCAGTTCGTGAAGCCCTAAAACTCTCAAGCAAGGTTCTGTTTGACAATCCCACTGCTACCCAAAATTTAGAAGCATTCATCAAACAGGCGATCGCTACAAGAAACTAAAGAAAGTATATTTTGACTTTAACTGAAAAATAAGTAAGTATTAACAGTGATATTCAAAGGCTATGAAAGTCGAAAATGAAACGTCCAAATCGCCTTGCTTGGATGGGAGCGATCGCACTCGCTGCGATCGTTTTACTTAGTTTGTTCGCGGCTCCCAATAATACTAAAATTAACACTGGCTCTACCTACAACCGTAACTCTGATGGCTATGGTGCTTGGTACGCTTTTATGCAACAACAGGGAATTTCTATTCAGCGCTGGCAAAAGCCTTTTAGTGATATTCAGCCAGAGAACAGCCCAATTACCTTGCTACAGGTAGGCGGCTATCCCAGAGAAACCACACTGGATAGTCAAGAGCGGGAATGGGTAGAGAAAGGGAATACTTTGGTAATTTTGGGTGCAAAGACGCGGGTTACAGAAGCGGAGTTTAGCACTATGCAAAAATCTCCTGAAGGTGATATTAAAATTGATACACGTAGACGATATAAAAAAGCTAACTCCCAGCAAGTTAATTTAGGCGATCGCTTTGGTGCTGTTGTCTGGAAAGAAAATTACAAAAAAGGAAAGGTGATTTTTTCTACCACTCCTTATTTAGCTGCCAACGCCTACCAAGATTATTTAAGTAATTTCAAGTATTTAGCTAGTTTGGTTACTGAAAAAAGTAACACAGTCTTTGTCGATGAATACATCCACGGCTATAAAGATGCCGATATCAGGAAGAAAGAAAGCGAAGGAGATTTATCTAGCTTTTTTGCCAAAACTCCTTTACTTCCAATCTTGATACAGGTAGGTATCCTGCTATTAGTGCTAGTTTGGGCGCAGAATCGCCGCTTTGGAAAGCCAGTAGCTTTAGATACACCAGTTGTAAATAATAGCGAGGCATACATCCAAGCTTTAGCCGGGGTGTTGCAGAAAGCTGATACCACCGACTTTGTTGTTGAAATGGTGGGTAAACAAGAACAACTAGAACTCCAAAAAGTCTTGGGATTAGGGCAAGTACTTTTAGAACGTCAAGCCTTGATCGATTTCTGGATGGAAAAAACAGGTGCAAGTGCAGCAGAATTAGATGCAGTTTTAAAGCTACAATCTCGCAAACAACCCATCAGTGAACGAGACCTGTTAAGCTGGTTGGGGAAATGGCGAACCATTAGATTAATTCGTAATTCGTAATTCATAATTCGTAATTATTTTTTTGTAATTGTACTCTGCGTTGGTTATTTATCAATAAAAAATATGAGTGAAACGCATCCTATCTTAATTCGTCTTGGTCAAGGTATTAATCAAGTAATTGTTGGACAATCTGGCTTAATACAGCAACTCTTAGTAGCACTGCTAGCGGGTGGGCACGTAATTTTAGAAGGAGTACCGGGAACTGGTAAAACCCTTTTAGTAAAAGTGTTGGCGCAGTTAATTCAAGGGGAGTTTCGGCGGATTCAATTAACACCTGATGTTTTACCTTCAGATATTACTGGTACAAATATTTTTGACTTGAATAGCCGCAATTTTACTTTAAAAAAAGGGCCAATATTTACTGAAGTACTGCTAGCAGACGAAATCAACCGTACTCCGCCCAAGACACAAGCGGCGTTGCTAGAAGCGATGGAAGAGATGCAGGTAACATTGGATGGTGAAAGTTTGCCTTTACCAGATTTATTTTGGGTAATTGCGACACAAAATCCCCTGGAATTTGAGGGTACTTATCCTTTACCAGAGGCACAGTTAGACAGATTTTTATTTAAGCTGGTGGTAGATTACCCCGATCAAGCTGCTGAAAAGCAAATGTTACTCAATCGTCAGGCGGGTTTTGCAGCACGGCGTTTGGATATTAGCCGTTTGAAACCAATCGCAACAGTAGCCGACATTTTGCAAGCACGACAAGCAGTCAAAGAAGTTAAAGTATCAGAAGCGATCGTTGATTATTTGTTGGCGTTGGTGAGAACATCGCGTCAATATCCTGATTTGACTTTGGGTGCATCACCTCGCGCTACCGGTGCTTGGTTGCAGACATCTCAAGCTCTAGCGTGGTTAGCGGGAAGAGATTTTGTAACACCAGATGATGTAAAAGCAGTTGCATCACCGTTGCTACGTCATCGTCTCATATTGAAACCAGAAGCGATGCTGGATGGTTTACAAATGGATGCAGTAATTGCATCGGTAATTAATCAAGTACCAGTTCCGAGGTGAAAATTTCAAAGTCCCTCTCCCAATTTTGGGAGAGGGATTTAGGGTGAGGGCTTTTGGCAATTTTTAGATGAAAGGGCGGTTAAAAGCCACATTTTACAGAAGCGAAGTTGTTACACCAAGACATAGCGATCGCATGACAACATTACTGATAAAATATCGAAAATGCGAGAACTTTACCCAGCGATCAAGCCTTACTTAGAAGGTAGTTTACAGGTTTGTGACCTTCATACTATCCATTTTGAAGAGTCAGGAAACCCGCAAGGTCAACCCATCGTTTTGCTGCATGGGGGCCCTGGTGGTGGATGTCCAGCTTTTTATCGGCAATATTTCCACCCAGAAAAATGGCGGTTAGTCATGTTTGACCAGCGCGGTTGTGGTCAAAGTACGCCCCATGCAGAATTACGAGAAAACACCACTTGGGATTTAGTCAGTGATATCGAAAAACTGCGCCAACATTTAGGTATAGAAAAGTGGGCGGTTTTTGGTGGTAGTTGGGGTAGCACTTTATCATTAGCCTACAGTCAAACCCATCCCTCTCGATGCACAGGATTAATTCTGCGTGGGATCTTTATGCTGAGACAAAAAGAGTTACACTGGTTCTACCAAGAGGGTGCTAGCTATATTTTTCCTGATGCTTGGGAAGAATATCTCAAACCAATTCCCATAGATGAACGTGATGATTTAATCGCAGCATATTACAAACGCTTGACCAATCCAGATTTAGAAATTCAATTAACAGCAGCGCGTGCTTGGTCAATTTGGGAAGGTAGTACTAGTAGACTTTTCTTAGACCCAGAACTGATGCAAAAGTTTGGCGAGAGTGAATTTGCTTCAGCTTTCGCACGGATTGAATGCCATTACTTTATGAATAAGGGATTTTTGGAAACAGAAGATCAATTACTCTTAAATGTAGACCGTATCCGCCATATTCCGGCTGTAATTGTTCAGGGGCGCTATGATGTAGTTTGCCCAATGATATCAGCTTGGGAATTACATCGAGCTTGGCCAGAAGCAGAATTTATAGTGGTTCCTGATGCCGGACATTCAATGAGTGAACCAGGAATTTGCAGTGCTTTGATTGAGGCAACAGATAATATTTAATTCGGTTGAATATTTAGCCTGTGGGACGGGAGAGTTCGCTAAAGGAGTGGATGTAATACCAATTTCATGTGAAGCTGCACTAAATGAGTAAGTCTCTATTCTTGGCGCTCTTGGCGTACTTGGCGGTTCGTTTAATATTCTGTGCATCTTCATACAGAATTGGTATAAGACAAACTCACGACAAGAAATCCTTAGCAAAATGCGAAGGGATTATGCAGCAATAGGGTTCAGTTAACGCCAAAAACCTTAAACTGTGTAGCGACTGTTTTAGTGTACTTGATTGCGGTGCGGCAAAGTTTGAAGTACTCCAACACGACTTCGGAGTACCTCAACACGACTTTGGAGTACCTCAACACGATTTTGGAGTACCTCAACACGACTTCGGAGTACCTCAACACGACTTTGGAGTACCTCAACACGACTTTGGAGTACCTCAACACGACTTCGGAGTACCTCAACACGATTTTGGAGTACCTCAACACGATTTTGGAGTACCTCAACACGACTTCGGAGTACTTCAACACGACTTCGGAGTACTTCAACATGACTTCGAGGTATCTGTTGCTTATATAGCAAAATAGCTGAAGAAGACAGGTTTTACCCCACCCTAACCCTCCCCTTGTGAAGGGGAGGGAACCGGAAATCTCATTTCCCCCCTTTATAAGGGGGGATTAAGGGGGGTGATACGACTTGTGTATACACCGTAGCCTTAGAAAGTACTTTCACTTCGGATACTGGCTCCCTTCAAATTAGCTTCGATTGTAAATTTGGAAACTTACAATGTATATGAAGCATCAGTGTAAGTAGTTCACTACAAAAAAAGAAGATATGCGAATTCTAATTGTGGAAAGCAGTATGTTGTTGCTCCTAACCGCGATGACAACTGGTTGTGTCGGTTCTTCCTCTGTTACAAAACAGCCGCAAGCCTTGCCAGCAAGCACTGAGCAGCCGACGAAAGAAGCTGTGTTAAACTCAACACCTACACCGACTGCAAAACCTATAGAGCATTCTACCCCTGAAGCCACTACTGCCACAAATCCGACGCGCTGTGAAACTAGTCAATTGTCAGTGCGCCGAGTCTCCGAAGATGCTGGCGTTGGGAATGTTGCACTTACCTACGCCTTTACCAATAACGCCTCATCCCCTTGCACCCTCAACGGTTATCCGGGATTGGGACTACTGGATGCAAAAGATCAACCTTTGCAGGGGATTAAAGTTATTCGCTCCCAGGATACTTACTTTTCGAGTAAGCAACCTCGACAACAAGTAACTCTAGCTCCTGGAAAACAAGCCTCATTTCAGATAGCTTACAACCACATTAGTTCTCCAGATCAAAACTGCCCAATGTCTAGTAAAATTCAAATCACACCTCCAAATGCTTACGAGCACTTTACCCTTACAGAACAAATCAAGCCTTGTACAGGCAAAGTTAGAGTGACTCCAGTACGAGCCGTTAACACTCAACCTTAGTAAATTTCTGTAATTTACTCAAATACCCAGAAAAAGCATAAATTTAATCAAAGCCTCTGATAAGTTCAGGATTGTACTCATCAAAAAGGTTAAAAAATTCTATGGAAGGAATTGATGTTGCCGATCAAGATGGCAGAGTCGATTGGACGGCAGTAAAAAACTCTGGTAAAACTTTTGCCTTTGTCAAAGCCACAGAAGGAGTAAGCATCAAAGATTCTGCCTTTGCTCATCATTGGCAAACCATGAAAGCTGTTGGTATTATTCGGGGTGCTTATCATTTCTTTCACCCCCATACATCTGACCCGGTTCAGCAAGCGAAGGAATTCTTAAAAACGCTGGGGAAATTAGAACCAGGAGACTTACCACCAGTTCTAGATGTAGAGGTAACTGATAAAGTAAATAGCCAAGCAGTAATTAATGCAGCGAAGTTGTGGTTAGCAGAGGTGGAAAAAGCGCTTTTACAACAAACAAAAAAACCAATCAAACCGATTATTTATACTTACCCCAATTTCTGGAAAGAAGAACTTGGCAATCCATCTGATTTTGCTAGTTATCCGTTATGGATTGCCCACTACGGAACTAGGAACCCAACTATTCCTGGTGCTTGGCAAGGACAATACTTAATCCATCAATATGAAGGTGATATATCTGGTGTAACTGGTGTTAGTGGTCGAGCCGATTTGAATAGATTTAATGGATTGCAGCTAGGAGATTCTGGGCTAAGAGTAAAACAATTACAACAGCAATTAAAAGATATTGGATTATATACTGATGCCATCGATGGGCGTTTTTCTGAGTCAGTTAAGAAGGCAATTGTTAGTTTCCAAACATCTAAGAAATTGCAGGCTGATGGAATTGTCGGTATAAAAACTTGGATAGCTTTATTATGGATTTAAGTCAGTGGGCATGAATAAACAAAGGTTTGTAGCAAGGGTTGGAGCCTTTGGCTACAAACATTTAATTGATTTTATATTGCATAATACAGTTTGATTTATTCCGGCCACTACTTAACATCGTAATGCGCAAAATTGAGATTTGACCTGGAAAAAACCTTTAAGAATTCGTTTGAGTGAATTAAACTTGATGCGCCTGATAGCTTTATTCACTTCTACCCACTGCCGTTTTCTTTTACTTGCTTCTGGATAATCTTCACTCAGCATTTCGACTGATAGTAAATACATCTTGACGCAGTAAATTTTGCCTTGCTTGCGGTACTTGTAAGTTCCCAGTTCATTTGCATCTACTTGCCCAATTATCCCTGCTTCTTCCCACGCCTCTTTGGCTGCGGAAGCAGGCGGACTCATCCCATTAGGAATATCTCCTTTCGGAATCACCCAATGTTGAAAGTCACGGGTTGTAATAAGCAAGATTTCAACTTTACCATTGTTCACTCTGTAAGGAATCACCCCAGACTGTTTAAACACTTTGCTGGCTTTTCGACTCATGTAATTTACATCCTGTACTAACTAGCTTTTTTGTACAATGCTTACTTCAAAAAGTCTAGAGCTGATACTGGATAAATTGTGGTTAACCTTAAGTTATGAAAAGATTAAATATTGCTTTTTAATTATAAACCTCGTCTAGGTTGAAACCCGTAGTTTTTCCTCATCAGGTTTTAATACTTTTCGGTTAGGGGGAAAGGGAAAGGGTTTGAATTTACCTTTACCCCAAACCCAGTAACCTTTCCCCCAGACCAAAAGAGAGATTGTTGGGTTTATCCGAAAAGTATTGCATCAGGTTTGAGATGAGTTGTCACCCACAAACGCCGCCGCTGTATTGGGACAGGTGTTAATTCGTTGTTGAAATGCCAAAACGCGGATGTTTGCCAACAAATTATTGCTCTGGTGATAATTCTGATAGAAGGAAAACCCTTAAAGCGAAGCCCACAGCTATTATCGCTGCGGGCTTCTTGAGAAGCTAATCATCGAACGGGTGATAGAGCAGATACAGGCGCAGGCATTTCAGCCGCTAGGGAGCTTCCAGGAGTTTGATCATTTTTTCTGCAACGCCTTTGGCAGAAGCGGGATTCTGTCCGGTGACGAGATTCCCGTCGGCAATGCTGAATGCCTGCCAAGGTCCAGTTTTGTGGAAGATTGCGCCTTGTTGGGTAAGAGCCGTTTCCAACTCGAAAGGCACATCGACTTTAGCGTAGTTTTCTTCTTCGTCGTTCGTAAATGAACTAATATTCTTTCCAGCGAGCAAATAAGCATCGTTACTCAGCTTGACGTTCAGCAACGATACCGGACCATGGCAAACGGCTCCAACAACCGCATTTCGCTCGTAAGTCTCTTTAACAACCTTCTTAAGTAGCGGATGTTCGGGCATATCGACCATCGGTGCCAAACCGCCAGGAACGAAGATGGCGTCATACTGACTGACGTCAACGTCTGACAGCTTCTTGGCTTTCTGCATTGAAGCCCATCCTTTTCCCACCAAAAAAGACAGATTGTCAGGGTCGTCAGCAAGATTGAGCGCATCTAGAAACGGAGTATCTCCAGTAAGACTTGCGAAGTCGATTTGGTATTTTGCTCTGTCGAATTCAGCATAAGGATGTGCGACTTCGGGCAAAAAATTACCTGTCCTTCTGTTGTGCGGACCAATGACGTAAGCGTTCGATACGATGATCAGTATCTTTTTGGACATAATAGCTCCTTTGTACGGTCGGTTACGATGTTTGGTTTCGGACAGCTTCAAAGAAGTTTCTTTACTGTTATCACCTCACGGACTTCAAGATGCGGGATGATTTCGTTCACGACGATTCTTTTGTAGTGTTCTGATTGTCTATATATCGCTTGATTTTATCAATAATTTTTCCGTATAATATCCTGATTTAGAGTATTAAACGGAATTTTTCTGTATAACACGGATGGAACAACACCTAAAGAAACTCCTTGAACTTTAAAATTCATACGCGGCGCGAAACCCAAAAAAAAGGGATAAGCCTAAAGCCTATCCCTAAAAAATTAATTAATTAATCAATGTATCAAGTTCCTGAAGTCCAAGAATTGATGTACTCAATTTGATCGGCAGTTAGACTATCAATCGTGATCCCAATAGCCTGCAATTTCAACCGCGCAATTTCTTGATCGACTTCAACAGGAATTGAGTGCAAACCAGGTTCCAACTTACCCTTATTCTTCACCAAGAATTCACAAGCCAAAGCTTGGTTGGCAAAACTCATATCCATTACTGCGCTGGGGTGTCCTTCAGCCGCAGCTAGGTTAATCAAGCGTCCTTGTCCGAGAACGACAACTGATTTACCATTTTTCAATTTATACTCTTCGGTGAAAGGACGAACTTCTTTGATTTCCTTAGCTTGGGCAGCCAAGTATTTCAAATCAAGTTCCAAGTCAAAGTGACCGGAGTTACAAACGATCGCACCATCTTTCATGACATCGAAGTGTTCGCCACGAACGACGTGCTTGTTACCAGTCACAGTGATAAATATATCACCTTGGGGTGCAGCTTCTGCCATTGGCAGAACGCGGAAGCCATCCATTACGGCTTCAATTGCCTTGATGGGGTCGATTTCGGTGACAATGACGTTAGCACCCATCCCACGGGCGCGGAGGGCTGTACCTTTACCACACCAGCCATAACCGACGACGACAATGTTTTTACCAGCCAACAAAATATTGGTGGCGCGGATAATGCCATCTAGGGTTGATTGCCCAGTACCATAGCGATTATCAAAGAAGTGCTTGGTGTCGGCGTCGTTGACGTTGACTGCGGGGAAGGTGAGAACGCCTTCTCTAAACATGGCGCGTAAGCGCACGATCCCAGTTGTGGTTTCTTCGGTGCTACCAATCAAATCAGCGATTTGGTGTTGGCGTTCTTGTATTAGAGTTGCAACCACATCGCTACCGTCATCAACAATAATGTTGGGGCGATGATCTAAAGCTATTTGGACGTGGCGGTTATAAGTTGCGTTATCTTCGCCTTTTTGAGCAAAGACGGGAATTTCATGATCGACAACGAGGCTAGCGGCTACGTCATCTTGAGTTGATAAAGGATTGCTAGCAATTAAAAGCGCGTCTGCACCACCGGCTTTCAGAGCGATCGCCAAATGTGCTGTTTCTGTTGTAATGTGGGCACAAGCTACAAGGCGTAAACCAGCGAAGGGCTTTTCGATAGCAAAGCGATCGCGGATTTGCTTCAAAACTGGCATTTCGCGTCCAGCCCATTCAATGCGCTGTCTTCCCAAGGCTGCTAGGCCGAGGTCTTTAACCTCGTGCTTTAATCGGGGAGAAGTTGCGGTCATCAAAAGTTACCTCAAAAAATTAAAAAAGCTACGTAAATTTTACGCACTCTACTAGGTTATTGTACAACTGGCGATTTTTGCTCGTATGAAAGCAAATCACTAGTCAACAGTCCTCAAAACTAGCTTGACGTTTGATTACCCTAATGTCAACTTCCTCCCCAGCTTCTTCCTTTTTGTTTTATCTTTGGTAAGAGTCATACTCTAATCAGCCTTACATGTTAATTTTCAGTATCTTGTCATCTCTCTAAAGATAGAATAGAAACAAAAAAATATGAAAATTTCATCGTCTAAAGAGAAAACCTCAACTTTAGATAGGTACATCTACCCAAAGTTATTGCGGAGGATAGCGATAGAAGTAGTCACCAGTAGATTTTATTCAAGGAGGTGTTTGAGTGCGCTTTCAATTTTTGGCGATCGCCAGTTCAATGGCTATAGGCGTTGTATCTGTGCCAAAAGCCACAGCCCAGATTCCTTTTGTACCGCAACTGCAAGCTCCCAGCAGTATTAGTAATGATTCAGATAACAGAGTTGTTTCGGGCTGGATTTATTTAGATGGCCGTCGGTTATTTCAAATAGCGGCAACAAGAACCAATTTTCCTGAGCGTTCAGAAGATATTCAAAAGAAGTTAGAGAAAATTGGCCAAAATTACTTTCAATCACCAGCAAACACACCAGTCAAGGTAGATGTTCGCAAAGTAAACGAATTACCAGTAATTTATATCAACGGTCAATATCTGATGACCGTTACTTCTGAAGATGCCGGACTGCGACAGGTAGATATATCAACATCGGCAAATCAAGTCGCCGAATCATTACAAGAAGACTTGCAACAAGCAAAGCAAGAAAGGCAAATTCAATATTTAATCGACCAAGGTAAAATTGCTGCGGGCATCGGACTGGCAATGATTGTCGTGAGTTGGGGAGTATATAGCTGGCAACGGCGTACCCAAAAGGATTTAGAAAACTCCATTGCCTCCCAACCCCAAAGGGAACTCTTCAACTACCCAAAACCAGCAGATCAAGCAATTACAACACAACTAAATCAACGGCAACAGCAACATCTCCAAGAAGCCAAGAGACGATTGTTTCAGCTCAGTCAAGCCGGAATTTGGGGAGGTGGAACCTTCTTTATTTTGGGTCTATTTCCCTATACACGAGGTTTTCAGGTAGCAATTCTCATAGCAGCCCAATTTCCTGTGCGATTAGGTGTCGTATGCTTGGCAACTTATGTAGCAATTCGTTTGACCTACGCCCTGATTGACCGCTTCGCCTCCACTCTGATTAGCAGTGGTGCTTTCCTCACAGCAGAAAGTTCTGCACGGTTGCAACTGCGAGTTTCCACATTTTCTGGTGTCACTAAAAGTATCACTACTGCTATCTGGGTAGGAGTAGGTTTCTTGATCGCGCTAGTATCTTTGGGGATAGATATCGTTCCCTTGCTAGCGGGTGCTAGTTTAGTTGGTGTTGCATTATCTCTGGCATCGCAAAACTTAATTAAAGATGCGATTAACGGTTTTTTGATCATTTTAGAAGACCAGTATGCTTTAGGCGATGTGATTAATGTGGGAAACGTGGGAGGCTTAGTAGAAAATCTGAATCTGCGGATGACCCAACTGCGGGATTCTGAAGGGCGTTTGATCACAATTCCCAATAGTGAAATTAAAATTGTTGCCAATCTTTCTAGTCGTTGGTCACGAGCCGATTTAACAATTCCCATCGCTTACCAAGCCAATACAGAAGAGGCTTTGAACTTGATTGCTACTATTGCCGATAAGATGAATCAAGAAATGCAATGGCAGAGTCAAATTTTGGAACCGCCGCAAGTTTTGGGAATAGATCAATTTGGCGATCGCGGTTTGATTATTCGTGTCTGGATTAAAACACAGCCCCTCAAACAATGGGATGTCGCACGGGAACTCCGCCGCCGCCTAAAAGTTGCCCTAGACGAAGCTGGAATTTCTATCTCTGTACCTCAACAAGCAATTTGGGTCAATGACGATCAATTGTTAAATTTTTCGAGTAATGGCAAAGATAATTAGAAATTTAGATTCATTACCGCATTTTTCAGTTGATTAGAAAGTTTGATTTTCCATTGTTCTCTCGCCTATCTCGTTCCCATACTCTGTATGGGAATGCCCCTCGTTGAGGCTCTGCCTCCAGTCTGGCATTGAGTCAGAGACTCAATGAATGCATTCCCAGTCGGAGACTGGGAACGAGAAACGAGGAAAAACGAGGAAAAACGAGGAAAGTCTTATCAAGCTAGGTTTTTAGGACTTGTGTGTACACCGTAGCTTATTAAGGGGGGAAACAAGATTTCTTGTTCCCTCCCCAATACATACGGGGAGGGTTAGGGTGGGGTAAAACTGATGCTAAAACCTCAGTTAATCAGCTATTTCAGACTTGTGTGAGTCATTAGCATAAATACATGCATTCCCATACGGAGTATAGGAAAAAGAAAATATCTAACATTAAGCCTTAATAAATCCTTATATTAATAAAAAGCTACTACGTTCCGAACCAGTCTGAAACCTTTCTTTTATTCCTTGATTTATGTTTGTCAATACCTTCATCAGACGGCCAGTGCTGACGACGGTCTGCACGTTCATCATCTTGCTGCTGGGAAGCATCTGTATACCGATTCTTCCCATTTCTCAGCTACCAGACCTTGCCCCAGTGCAAATTACTGTTAGCTCCAACAATATTGGTGCAGATGCTCAAACAACAGAAAATACTGTCACCAACATTATTGAGCGACAAATTAATGGTGTTAAAGATGTATCTTATATATCTTCTAATACGGGTAATGATGGTTCGAGCAATATAACTGTCTCGTTTCCAACTAATGTCAATAGCGATATTGCTCAAGTAAACGTTCAAAATAAAGAAGCACTGGCTTCACCTCAATTGCCAGATACTGTTCAACAAACAGGTGTGACTGTTGAAACGGCATCGAGCAGTTTGCTGCTTGTCTATGGGTTTTACTCAGAAAATAATGAGTATGACAACATTTTTATCAGCAACTATGTCGATCTGTATATTTTCGATCAGATCAAACGGCTTCCTGGTGTAGGAAGTGCCAGGGTTTTTGGGGAACGTAAATATGCCATGCGTCTCTGGCTTGATCCCAACAAGCTTGCCCAACATCAACTAACTCCGCAAGATGTGACAGCTGCCCTGCAACAACAAAATATTCAGGTGGGTGCAGGGGCGATTGGTAAGGAACCAGCACCAGATAATCAAAGCTTTGAATTTGCTTTACGGGCAACCAGTCGATTTAAAGATGCGGCTGAATTTGAGGATATGGTGCTGAAGGTAAGTCCAGCTGGCACTAATAGCACTACTAATAACCCCACTAGCAGCATTCTAGTTAAAGTCAGAGATGTCGGTCGAGTTGAACTGGGAGCAGAGAACTATCTGGCTGATGCCAAATTCACTATTCCAGGAAATGCGCCCAAGGCAGCCGTGGGTTTGGGGATATATCAACTTCCTGGTAGTAATGCCCTCAAGGTTGCTCATGCTGTTGAAGAACAGATCGAGATACTAAAGAAAAATTTTCCACCTGGACTCAAAGCAGAGTTGGCATTTGATACCACTCCGTTTGTAGAAATTTCTTTAGAAGAAGTTCTGCACACTCTGGTTGAGGCAATTATCCTAGTGGTCTTGGTAATTTTTGTCTTTTTACAAGACTGGCGTACTACGATCATTCCGACTGTAGCGATCCCCGTTTCCTTGATTGGGACGTGTGCGGCTCTGTTGGTTTTAGGATTTCAAATTAATACACTCACCTTATTTGGTTTTGTTCTCGCGATCGGGATCGTCGTGGATGATGCCATTATTGTGGTTGAGGCAGTTGCAGTCAAACTAGAGCAGGGTATGAGACCCTTTGAGGCCGCTGTCGAAGCCATGAAGGAGTTAACTGGGGCAATCATTGCCACTTCACTTGTACTCATGGCGGTATTTATTCCAGTTGCCTTCATTCCGGGTACGACAGGGATTGTTTACAAACAATTTGCGTTAACCGTTGCTTGCTCCATTGCCATTTCCACCTTCAACGCCTTAACCTTCTCTCCGAGTATGGCAGCCATTCTCATGCGCCCTGCTCAGACTCCACGGGGGCCTTTGGGGTGGTTTTTTACGCAATTTAATCGGGGATTTAGCTGGTTCACGCGGCGATATGTCGGGTTTGTTAGCTACCTTACCCATGTCAAGCCGATTGTAATTGGGGTTTTTGCCACTGGTTTATTAGCAACGGTTTTGATGTACAGAGCAGTGCCTACCGGATTTATTCCAGAGGAAGATCAGGGTTACTTTTTTGTAATTGTCCAGGGGCCTGACGGGGTTTCTTTGAAATACACCGAATCTGTGATGGACAAGGTGGTCAAAGAAGTCACATCGGCTCCCGAAGTTAGAGCTAGTTTTATGATCAGTGGCTTTGGTTTCGATGGCAATGCTTCTAATTTAGGCATTGCCTTTGCTAACCTGAAACCCTGGAAAGAGAGAACTGAAGAATCTCAATCTGTTTATGGCATACTTCAGAGACTGAACAAAAAGCTCTCTACAATTACAGAAGCCAGAGCGATCGCAGTAAATGCTCCTCCAGTGAGAGGATTAAGTACTACGGGTGGTTTTGAGTTTATCATTCAAGACAAAACCGGCAGTGCGCCGATTGAAACCTTAATTGAGGCTGCTCAAAAAGTGATTGGGGCGGCACGTACAAATCCTGCTCTCCAAGGAGTCTTCACTCAGTTCACCGCAGATACTCCCCAATTTGATATTCAGGTAAACCGCAACCAAGCCAAAGCTCTCAATGTCGAAATTAACGACATCTTTGGGGCGTTGCAAACTTACTTGGGGTCGCAATATGTGAATAACTTCGTGCAGGGACAGCGACAGTATCGGGTATATGTCCAAGCAGACGGGGTGTTCCGCTCGAATCCAGATGATATTGGCAAGCTTTATGTTCGCTCTGCCAGTGGGGCAATGATTCCGTTGAGCAGTTTGGTGAAAATTACTCCCTTCGTGGGGCCGAAAACCATCGCCCATTACAACTTGTACAGGTCAATCAAAGTACAGGGCGCTCCGGCTCCTGGTGCTAGTTCTGGACAGGCAATTAAGGCGATGGAGCAAATAGCAGCAGAAAACTTACCTCAAGGTTTTGGTTATGAGTGGACAGGCACTTATCTCCAAGAGAAAACATCTGGGGGAGCTACAGGCTTGATTTTTGGTTTAGCGATCGTTATTGTCTTTCTGGTGCTGGCGGCTCAGTATGAAAGCTACATTGACCCAATTATTATTTTGCTGACAGTTCCCCTAGCAGTCTTGGGAGCAATGACAGCGATTTGGCTACGTTCCAATATTTTCATGGCAGGTAGCCTCTTCCCCAAAGTGGTGGATGATATCTATTGCCAGGTAGGTTTGGTAACTTTGATTGGTCTAGCTGCCAAGAACGCGATTCTAGTCGTGGAATTTGCCAATCAACTGCACGAGCAGGGCATGAGCTACACAAGGGCGGCGGTGAAAGCGGGGCAAGAACGTTTGCGACCGATCTTAATGACATCCTTTGCCGCACTGTTAGGATTTTTGCCTCTGGTGATTTCTCAAGGGGCTGGAGCCAGCAGCCGTTGGTCTTTAGGAACAGCCCTGTTTGGGGGGCTGATGCTTTCGACGTTCTTGAGTTTGTTCTTAGTACCAATTTTGTATATTTTGGTTAAAAGCTTGGCTCAGGCTATATTACCTGGGAAGCGAGGAGGTTCAAATCCTCCAGATTCTCCAAATGGAGCTTCGGGAACTAGACATGAAGTTCTACCTGCTGGCTCAAGTCAGCCAGAGACGCAACTTAGGTCTCAGGAGGATGGGATAACCTAAGTTTTGTCTTTAAGTCTGCTAGCAAAGTGCAGAGTAACCCCCTTGTCAAGACGTGATATTAAGTTCATTCACTTACCGTTACTCACCGCGTCACCCCACCCCGGTTTTGTCTAAAGCCAAAACCGTGTATACACAAGTTGAATTACCCCCCTTAATCCCCCCGATGCATTGGGGGGAAACAAGAGATTCTAGTTCCCTCCCCTTGTAAAGGGGAGGGTTAGGGTGGGGTAAAGCGTATGTGGGGCAAGCCTTTGAGCTTAAATTGACACCAATGGTCATTTCCCCCTGCCTCTTCTGAACTATGCAGCCTAAAAGCGTATCAGTTTATCCACAACATTCTCTAACTCTGATACCATTTTCTGTAATTTCCTGCTTGCTAAAAAAATTAGTCGAATAGAATTAAGTACTTAGATAAGGAAGAGTGAAATGGGACTTAGCGACGGACTTTTGAACCCGACCAAAAAGGCTATGGTCATAGAGGACTGTTGCAATATGATCGAAGGACAGCTTGCATCCAAGTCAGGGATGAGCGGCATCGCTTTGAAAACTGCATTCGCCGCCCTGAAAGGGGTTAAGCCAGGGTATATTCCCTATGTGGTTGAGCAGATTTTGCCGCAATGCTTTACAGCTCTCGATCCTATCTGGAGTCAAGGCGTAGAGAAAGGCAACCCAGTTGAATATCTGAGTGCGAATCGTTCTAATACAGCAGACGCACTACTGAGTGTTACTGATGCGAGAGTCAAGAACTCAAACCGCCAAATCGTGCGAGGAACCTATGAAAAACTTCGCGGTTCAGCCAAAAAGCACGTAGAAGAAGCAGTGCCAGATTTAGCCAAGGTAATCAAGAATTACACTAAGGCTTGAGCCAGAACAGAAGAATCACAATCAACGTATGCCGCCGTTCGATGCGTCGGTGGCTGGCATACGGGGCAAATATTAAATTGGCGAAAGTGCGTAAGCTGTTGCGCAGCGTCTCGTAGAGAGGCGGCTTGTCGCCAGACATCGCCTCAAAACTTCACCAACTCCAAATCAAGTTCCGCCTATTGGATAGCTCCTTCTTTTAAGTATTCTCTGAGATTGATTAAGGCTTTTTGATTAGTATAATATTGCACAGCTTCGTTAATGAATCGATTGCGATCGCATACCCTTCTTCCTTCTTTTAATATTTAAGCATTTGCGCCCAGAATAGAAGAGTCATAGTGCTGTAGCAAATCTTCTGGATCGTTGTAAATTGCGATCGCTCCCGATAGTTGTTCATCGCTAAAGCCACCGCAGCGCAAACCAATCACAGCTACCCCTGCTTTGCCAGCAGACTCAATATCGTAGGGCGAATCACCTAGCATCACTACTTTATCCGGTGTCATTTGCCCTTTGTTCAAGGCAGCTTCTACAATGTCAGGAGCAGGTTTAGATGCTTCGGCATCATCGGATGTAGTGACTTCCGTTAGCAAATCATCTACTTGGGCAATTTTGAGCATGGTATCGAGTTCTTCAGAACTGGCTGAACTAGCGACAACCAGATGTAATCCTGATTCTTGCATCTTTAATATTAAGTTTCTGCTCCCATTGGCAGCAGTGATTTGTGGTATATATTTGTCAAATAATAGTTTTTTGCGTAGTTGAGCGATCGCTTTGCCAGTTCCTTCTTCACCATTTAATTCTGGCACTACTTTGGGAATCAGTTGATCTCCACCCATACCCATAAGTGGTCTAACTGTTTCAAATGGCACTTCCAAATCATAAGCTGCAAATGCTTCCACCCAGGTATTTGCATGAGCATCATTACTTAAAACCAGTGTGCCATCAATATCTAAAATCACCCCTTCTAATGCCATGAAAAACCTCGGCTGACGTTTTGTTTCATAGCTGATGATTGCATGGCAAATAATTTACTTCATCGTCCTAACAGAAGAGAAGGGGGTTAGAGAAGAGATGGCGATCGCTTATAATTCAATACGCTTGGGTTAAGCATTTCTTCCTTTCTTATCTTTGCGTCCTTCTCTAACGAGACGCTACGCGATGGCGTTCTTGGCGGTTCGTTAAAAAAAGAGTTTTAGCCTTGACCCAAGAGTATTGGCTTATAATTATCTGCAATTGCGATCGCGTTCGAGACGCTTAGGCGATCGCACAGTGCCAGAGGCGAACGCTAAGAAAGCTTGTAGAATTTGTTAGTTAATAGGGTAAGCATCATTTACCGAATCCCTATTGGTAAGAGATCAAGATGGTACAAACACCCGCTAGTCCAGAAACCGAAACCCTATTGATTGAGTTGCCTAAGTCGATTGGGTTGTATGTTACCCAAGAACAGTTTGCTGCTTTAGCTGCAGCCAACCGAGACTTGAGACTGGAAAGAACCGCACAAGGAGAATTAATAGCGAACCCACCAACAGGCTGGGAAACTGGAGAGCGAAATAGCAGTATTTCGGGAGAATTGTATTTGTGGTGGCGTAATGCGGGCGAACCTGGTGAAGCCTTTGACTCTTCTACAGGCTTCATTTTACCCAATGGTGCGACTCGCTCCCCCGATGCTTCTTGGGTGAGTAGAGAACGATGGCAGGCGCTTACTTCGGCACAAAAAGGAACGTTTGCTAATATCTGCCCCGATTTTGTGGTTGAGTTACGCTCTAGTTCAGATACCCTCAAGTCCCTGCAAGATAAATTGAAGGAGTATATCGACAATGGCGCTAAACTTGGTTGGTTAATCGATCCGCAGCAGCGACGGGTGGAAATTTATCGACTGGCTAAGGATGTGGAAGTGTTGGAGAATCCTGCTGAGTTGTCGGGTGAAGCGGTGTTGCCGGGTTTTGTCTTGAATTTGCGACGGGTGTGGGATTGAAAGCATCTTGCTCGCTACGCGTTAATTAATGCGTAGCTTGCTTCTCGCTGGAGGCGAATTACGAATTACGAATTACGAATTACTTAATATCATCGCAGAGACGCTTGTCACTCTCACCCAAATTCGAGTTATTCTGCAAATAATCATGCAGCCAATTGCAACCCCGCACCAACAACCGGTCTAAATTATCCACAGGCCACAACCGCGCTGTCTTGTCAGATGATGCCGTGGCGATGGTCTTGCCGTCCGGGCTGAAACTCACACTTGTGACTATGCCTTGATGCCCTTTGAATTCTTGTAGCAGTTGCCCGTTGAGCGTCCACAACCGCGCTGTCTTGTCATAAGATGCCGTGGCGATGGTTTTGCCGTCCGGGCTGAAACTCACACTTGTGACTATGCCTTGATGCCCTTTGAATTCTTGTAGCAGTTGCCCGTTGAGCGTCCACAACCGCGCTGTCTTGTCATAAGATGCCGTGGCGATGGTTTTGCCGTCCGGGCTGAAACTCACACTTGTGACTATGCCTTGATGCCCTTTGAATTCTTGTAGCAGTTGCCCGTTGAGCGTCCACAACCGCGCTGTCTTGTCATAAGATGCCGTGGCGATGGTTTTGCCATCCGGGCTGAAACTCACACTATGGACTATGTCTTGATGCCCTTGAAACTGGTTACGTTCTTTAATTTTATTGAGAATACTATCCAAAGCAAAAATAGGGCTGATAGCTGGATATTTTTCTAAAGGGCGACCATCTTTTACCAAAGTTTTTAACTCTTTCCCACTGTGCATTACTGCCACTAGCGATTCTAACTCGCCAGCATACTCAAACTGTCTTAAAGCATTAACACCTGCCCGTTCTAATTCCGTTCCTTTTAGTGCTTCTTTACCTGCTGCTTCTGCTTCTTCTGTTGCTTTCTGTGCTTGTGCAAGTTTTGCTTCCGCTTGTTCGAGAGTGGTTTGGACTCGTTGTAATTTTACCTCAACAGTTTTTATTTCTTCCGTTGCCGTTTTAATTTTTTCCTCTGCTTGCAAGCGTTGTTCTCGTTCTCTATTTAGTTCTGCTAATATTCCATTATCTTGTTGTTGGCGAATAAACGACACAAGGTAATCATGCACCAGTTGATAACGGTCAGCCGGCGATTCTGGTAACAGCAACACTAACCTCGATGCCACAAAAATCTCTAACACCAAATCTAGTTTATCGGCTTCTACTACCAAATCTGCGGCTAACTCAGCGCGAGTCTTGAGGGGACGAGTCCCATTTTCATCTGTGAGTAAATATAAAACCAGTCGAGCAACCTGTTCATTCTCCGCGCCACAATCATGGATGACTTCTTCTAAAAATCGTTCAACCAGTTTTTCTTTTGTACCAAATTGACGGTACTTATCTAAAGTTGTAATTTTCTCAGTTTGCAGTTGCATCCCCACAATTTGTAACTCAATTGGGCGAACCTCCCCCAACTCCCCTGCTAAATCGCGCACTAATTCATCAATCAGTGCAGGCTCTAAATAAAAGTGAGAACGTTCTGTTAAACTCTGCACAACAGCCATAGCATCGGCTGGCAAAAAATTACCCAAATGATAGCGAATATTTTTATCGAGAATATTATTATTAATTGCAGTCAAATTAAATAGACGATCTAATTCTAATAAATAATGTAAATAATCTTCCCGCAAAGACAGAATTACCTTAACAAAAGGAATATCTAGACAAACTCGCAAAAACTCATAAAATGCTCGTCGTTGACTTTGGTCTGGATAAACAAAGAAAAACTCCTCAAACTGGTCAAACATTAAAACTGTCAACAAATTTCGGTCAGCATTTCTCCGTAATTGTTCTAAAATAGCTGCTGAAGAATCAAGATTAGCAAATAATTGATTCCCTCTGACTTCCTCAAAAGCCTTAGCCAAACTCTGCCCCAACATCCCCACCCAATCTGTATAAACTCGCAACAAAACAGGTAAAGCATCTCGCTCACCAATTGCTTCCTGTTGCAACGCCGGGATTAATCCACCCTGCAAAATCGAGCTTTTACCCACTCCTGACTGACCATGAATTACAGTCAGTTTATGCTCAGTCCCGCCAATTCTTTCTTGCAAACGTTTAACATCTTGTCCCCGACCAGAAGCAGCAATTTCTTGAGCAATGGTTTCAGGATTTTCTACTTGCAACTGTGCAGAATTAATTGCCTGTCGCTGCGGGTTGAGATAAGATGCACCAACAAAAGCACGAAAACCATACTGTTGTTCAATTTGTAATTGTTCTTGCTTAATATTAAAAGCTTTCAGATATTCACCTTGTTCAAAGTAAAGTGAGCGTAACCTTTCTAATAGAGATATATATAATTGCGGGTTATACTGATGATTAATTTCAGCTTTAGCAGCTTTTAAACTATTAATTGCTGGTTCAAATTGACCTAAACCCTGTTGAGATTTAGCTAAAATAAACCGATACCAACTAAATTTATTTGATTGTAAATTAGGTATCTCAGCTAATATTTGTAATGCTTGCCCTGCGAGTTGATGAGCTTCATCCCAATGTGACTGTTCTAAAGCTACTTCTGCCAAAAAACCATAATCTTTAGCCAACTGCAACGGCGTGCCATAATTTTGATGTAGCGGCAGAGATTTTTCTACAAGGCTTTGCAACTCTGACCATGCTTGTAAACGTTGTAGCACTTCACCCAGCTTAGTAATATGTTTTGCAACTAAATCTGAACGTTGTGCTTGTTCAAAAATCTCAATAGCTTGCTGAAGGTAATTTTTAGACTCTTGCCAATAGCGTTGATTTTCTGTCTGATTTTTTTCAGCTTGACGGTTATAAGCTGAAGCAATATTAACGAGTAATATACCTTGTCGTTCTAAATAATTACTTTGTCGCCAGAATTCCAAGCTTTGTTGATAATGTTCTAAAGCAGAATCTATCTCGTCATGTAGATAATCATTTAAACCAAGCAAAAACTCTAAACTCGCTTGAAGTGCTGCTTCTAATCCTTCTCCTCGATTTTGTAAATCTTGACGGGCGGTTTCTAGTTCCCGGCACATTTGGGGATTGGGCGTGATGTCACCTGCAAAGATTTCATCGCTTTTTTGCTGGAGAAAGTTGACTAACTCATTAGTAGGATTTTCAAAATCAATGATAGTTGCCCAACTTTCTAAATCAGTTGCTAATCGAATCAATTTTTGCAGAACTGAATCATTAACCCACAACAATATCGGAAATGGAAAGTTCTTTCTAAACTCCTCCCGTACTTGGTTAGCTGAAGTCAGAACTGTATCAATATCTTTAACCGACTCTAAACCAAAAATCATCAATGCAGGTGGCTGCTCATCTCCCAGTTGTTCGCGTATATTTGTGTAAAGCGTTTTTACTGATGCAGGTAAAGTAATCTCACGAATGTGTACAGGAGATAATTGGCGCAGGCGTTCTACCATACACTGACGTAAATCAGCATAGTTACAGCGCAGTAAAATCAGCGAAAATTCTCCCTGAGAAAGGGTAATTGTTCGCACCAGAGTTTGCAATGAACGTTCATTGTCAAAGGCTAAATTTTCTGGCTCTCGCTGATTACTCATAACATAAATAAGTAGTTAAGCAAAATTAGATTTATTGGTAGAGATAAGGCAATACGGTTCGGTTAAGATCCCCCCGCCTACGGCGACCTCCTTAAAAAGGGGGTAAAAGAGGCTTGGAAGCCCCCCTTTTTAAGGGGGGTTGGGGGGATCTTCAAAATATGAAAATGTTAACCGAACCGTATTGAAAGATAAGGAACAGCAAACGGGGAATAGGAAAAGAATGTGTGTAACGGAAGAACAACAGACGATTTCTGCTAGTTGTAAAAAGCTGTAGTTTATCAAGATGACAACTGACACGGCTCCCGGACTTGTTGATGTAGCTCCCGCACTTGCTGATATAGCTCCCGCACTTGCTGACATAGCTCCCGCACTTGCTGACATAGCTCCCACACTTGCTGACATAGCTCCCGCACTTGCTGACATAGCTCCCGCACTTGCTGATGTAGCTCCCGCACTTGTTGATGTAGCTCCCGCACTTGCTGATGTAGCTCCCGCACTTGCTGATGTAGCTCCCGGACTTGCTGATGTAGCTCCCGCACTTGACTTTTTTTTCACGGTATCTGGAAAATCTCTCTCCTAAAAGGCTACGGTGTACACACAAGTCTGAAATAGCTGATTAATCAGTGTTTTACCCCACCCTAACCCTCCCCTTGCAAAGGGGAGGGAACAAGATTTTCCGGTTTCCCCCCAATCCATCGGGGGGATTAAGGGGGGTAAGTGTACATCGCCGATTTATAACCTAAATTCCTTAGCTTCTGCCAAAATCGGATTAATATCAAACCAAGAACCATCTTCATCACGGTATTCAAATACAAACATACTGCGGAGCAAAAGGTCGTATCTTTCATGACCTCTTAAGCTTTTCTCTTGCGCTACCTCACGCAGTAATTCCCATTCATCAGGCGTAATTGCTAAAGTTAGCTCATTGCGGCGTTGTTTAATCACTCTATCCACACACTCCCTCGACAGAGGTGGGTCTTCTTGCTGAAGACAGCGAAACAACAGCATCAACAAGTTCCGCAAATGACCACCGCTAACTAAGCACAGCCTTTTTAAAGTATCAGGACTATCAAAAACTTCGGTAATTAAATGCTGGCTTTGTTCCCAATCGACACCAGGAAAAGCCCTCGCCATGACCATCTGTTGCAGCAGCGTGATTCCTTGTGAGAATTGCGAACCATTCTGTATTTGCACCGGAACCATTGGCAAAACCTTGGGGTCTACTCCAAAGCGATTTGTTAACCTTCCTAAAGCGTTAGAAAAAATCAACACTAGGGGAATAGTATAAACAACATGACAATTTAGCTGGTTTAACTGTTCTCCCCGTTCCACAAAGAGATACTCTGGCTGGTAATGACCGGAAGGTTTCTGAGAATTATCCACTCTGTCGAGATTATCTATAATTACCACCAGTCCTTTTTTGCCTTGCTGCTTGAGTTTTTCTCTAGCAGGCTTGAGCAACTCTTTGTTAATTGATTCTAAAATGCCATTAGTGCGCGGTTCTAAATATTGCCGTAACTGACTGCGAAGTTTAGGACTGTCTTTAGTTTTAGCAGTAATTTTGGCAATACCTACAGATAATTCAGCCTCAACCCCAATATCTAACGGCGTTTGCAAAAACTCAGAAATTTCCGTAAACAGATTTTTAAAGTATCCTGGTTTGAGGTTAATCTTGATTGCTTCTAGACTTTGACTCACCTCACGAGCTACTGCTAATAAAATATCTGTAACATCAATATCAGCCATATCCAGGCTTTGGCTAGACTCGAAATAAACCACATGAAACCCCTGCTGCTCTAACTCTGCCTTTAGCCGCAGTAATTCAGTGGACTTGCCACAACCGATATGTCCAGTAAACAATTGACAAGTGGGTTGCTCAGGTGAAAGGCGGGTGATAGTCCGTCCTAATTCTTCAATAATCTTGGCACCACGCACTTTAGAGAAATCGATATAATATTGTCTATCCTCCGGTTTGCTCACAATCAGAGTTTTACTGGGGTTGCAAGCTTGAAAAAATCTAACTAAATCTAGTTTCATCACAAATCACCCGAAATCAGCCTGACGCTCTTGCCCATTTCAGTGATTATACAGACGATAAAGCGGCTATTTCGGAAAAAAGTCTATAAGTCGAATTACCCACCTTAATCCCCCCGATGCATTGGGGGGAAAAAGAAATCTATCTAGTTCCCTCCCCTTTACAAGGGGAGGGTTAGGGTGGGGTAAAGCATCTCCGGGACATTCTGCCTTTACCAAGAGAGGACAAAAGTAAATGCACAACGCAGCTAGCAAACCTCTACAATTTCAACTTCTCACCGCGAATCGAATAATCTAACAACTCCATCGGGTGAATAACTGAAATCTTCTTACCTTGCGACTGCAAATGCTTAGTAATTTGCAAAGTACACCCAGGATTAGCAGAAGCAATTAACTCAGCACCAGTATTCAACAAATTTTCTACTTTTTGTCGACCCAATTCTTCAGAAACTTCTGGTTGCAGCATATTATAAACCCCAGCACTGCCACAACATAAAGCTGCATCTATTGGTTCTCTCAACTTCACCCCTGGAATTTGCCGCAATATCTGACGCGGTTGGACGCTAATCTTTTGCCCATGCAATAAATGGCAAGCATCTTGATAAACTAAATTCAAGGGTTTATCAGTCAGTGGTGAAAGTTTCGCTGTTAATCCAACAGTTGCCAAAAACTCTTGAGCATCTTTAACCTTAGCCGCAAAATCCTTGGCCTTTTCCCGATATTCTGGGTCATCTTCTAAAATGTGACCGTATTCTTTCAAAGTATGACCGCAACCAGCAGCATTGATAATTACAAAATCGACATCCGTCTTAGCAAAACTATCAATCATCTGCCTTGCTAAAGCTTTCGCCTGTTCTGTTTGTCCTTGGTGTTCGGGAAGTGCGGCACAACAACCTTGAGATTTGGGAATCACAACTTCACAACCATTTGCCGTTAAAACGCGCACTGTCGCTTCATTCACGGGTGAGAAAAACAGCCGTTGCACACAACCCAAAATTACCCCAACGCGATACCGCTTCTCACCTTTAGCGGGAATCACACTAGGCAAATTATCTTGAAAAGATTTGAGAGTAATTTCTGGCAGAATTGATTCCATTGCTGCCAAACGGGGCGATATTTTATTTAGTAAACCTGTAGCCCGAAAGAACTTAGCCAACCCCAACTTTTGATAAACTAACAAAGGAACTAATAAAACCCGTAAAAGATTGGGATAAGGAAAAAGAGAAAATATCAGTTGACGAAAAAATTTATCTGGTAAACTGCGGGGATAATTACGTTCAACTTGATGACGAGTTGCAGAAATTAACTTGTCATACTGCACACCAGAAGGACAAGTACTCACACAAGCAAGACACCCTAAACAAGAATCAAAATGTTCTACAGTTGCCGTATTTAGAGCAATCTCACCCTCATTAATTGCATCCATTAAATAGATACGTCCTCTAGGAGAATCCATCTCCTTACCCAGCACCCGATAACTGGGACAAGTCGAAAGACAAAATCCACAATGGACACAACTATCAATTAACTTCGGGTCAGGCGGATGACTCTCATCAAACCCCTTCAAATTCTTTAAACTAGCCGTATTATTAACAGAATTTTCAGAAACTTGCATAATTAATTCTTTTCCCCTCTTCCTTTGCGTCCTTGGCGTCCTTGGCGGTAGCCTGCGGCAAGCCTCTGGCGAGTCTACGTTTTCTTAAACCTAAATTCCACCCACAAACCGACCAGGACTTAAAATATTTTTACTATCAAACTGTTCCTTAATACGGCGCATCAACGGCAAAGCATTACCCGTATAACCCCAAACATCTATTTGTTCTTTAACCCCAACTGGTGCTGACAGAATTGTTAAAAAACCTCTACTCGCTTGAGTGCGTAGGCTCAACCCGCCATAGGCATCGCTTCCAGCAAAGCCTAGCTCATCGCGGATTTTCAAAACTTGATTTTTACTCTCTAATTGTAACAAACCTAAACCACTACTAATATGAATCAAACCCAACTCCACCTGAGTCAAAATCTCCACAGCAGCAGTAGGTAACACTCCTATTTTGCAGGTAATTACCGATTCTGTAGCAGTACTATGTATTCGTTCTTGCAATCTCTGCCATAGATTAGCTTCATCATCATCGGCAAAAATTGCCCCATCTAAGCCCAACTTTTGCCCAACTTCCAAAACTCGGTTTGACTGTTCCTTAACACTCTCACTAATACTTTGAAAGCGAGCAATTAATCCCAGCCCTTCACCCAATCCTAAACTAGACACCAATTTAGCTGATAGCAAATCAGCCTGAACTGGTGTTAACGCCGAACCTCGAAGGATATTAGCCGCTTGAGATACAGCCTCAGCTTTCCCAGTTAGTACCACCGTCCCAGATGCCTCGGCTAGCGGATACAACCGAAAAGTTAGTTGACTAATAAAGCCTAATGTGCCATAAGACCCCGTAAGCAACTTCATCAAGTCATATCCGGCGACATTTTTAACTACTCTTCCTCCAGCTTTGGCAATTTGTCCATCAGCACGGACAAAGGTAATACCTAGTAACTGGTCGCGCACACTACCATAACGTTGCCGCAGAGAACCTGTATCACCTGTGGCAACAATACCGCCAATGGTGGCTGACTCTGGTGCCGTGGGGTCTAGAGCAAGAAATTGCCGCGATTTTGCCAAAAGTGCTTGCAAATCAGAGAACTTCATCCCAGCTTCTACGGTGACAGTCAAATCGCCAACGGCGTGTTCAATCAGTTGGTTGATGCGTTCTGTACTAACTACAACATCAATGCTTTTTGCTAAACCACCCCAACTAAGTTTACTGCCACTACCACAGGGAAGGACGCGCCAGTTATTTGCGTGAGCCTTGGTAATGACTGCGGCTAGCTGTTCTTGGCTGCGGGGATAGACAATACAACTGGGTGAATTTCCAGAAGCTATAGCCTGTTGGATACGTTTTTGCTGACTGAGTTCGATATTTTCCCAAAGGCAAATAGCATTTTCTTCACCGACGATAGATGCAAGTTCAGAAGCGCAGACGCCTTGCGGCCTGTCGTTAGACATCGCTTTCATTGAGTTTATTTGTTTTACGCCCTACTTCTAATTTACTGGCTAACCTGACCAAAAAAGCGCATTGCCATTAATATAAGGTGGCTTTAATATGAAAAGCGATGCCGACAACTGGTTGCGCCAACCCCAGATTGTAATTAGCGCCAAATAAAAGAAAGTTTGTTTTTCAAGCGATCGCTACTCATTTACAATAAACTTTTTACCGTAGTCTGCAACTTTAACCTTTATGGCTAATAATCTAATGATATTAAAACTGATAAATTATTAAAATTTTATTAAATGCTTCCTTAACTGTCTTAACTGTCCTTGCATTTCGAGCTTTGTTAAAGCTGAATAAAGTTATGATGTTCTTGTATTAAGAGCGATCGCGCTTTGGTTGGGTAAGGTATTAGCCTTATCCAACCTATAATTTTGAGAAACTTTACAACCACGAATGACGCGGTGGGTTGATGTTGTTCAAGAAGTAATTACCCTTTCCAAGAAAGTAGTAGATGAGTTAAATATACTCATCTACTATAGGTAGAGTTAGGAGAAAAATTGCATATTTATTATATATAATAAAATCTTCTCTGGGAACAATCATAAATTACAGTGTTGTTAATTAAATAGACTACATCCAGTTTGCAGAGAAGTTTGGGCGTAGTCTATTAATTTGAACATTGCTATAAAAGTAGAATTTCTGAGAATAAATTTATATGATTCTGATTAACTTTTAGAGAAAGGTAGCAGATGAGTAGAAATTACCCCTCTGCTACGAACAAACGGAGGTATAAACTTGATTATTTAATTGGCATGAACCAATTCTTGAGGCGCTGCGGCATCATATTCTACAGCTTTAACAAATTCCTTGAGAACGTCTTTGAGCCTTTGCTCAATTTCCTCATCTAACAGAACGCTGTTATCAGCTTGTCGTTGAACTTGTTTGTCTACCGCATAAACAGTAGCTAGGATGTGCCGCGCTCCTAATTCAGATAAGACAGGTTTTAGAGCATATTCAATTGCCAATAAATGAGCGATCGTTCCACCCAAAGCAATTGGTAAAACGGGTTTACCTGTTAATGATTTTTGTGGTAGCAAATCTAGAAATGTTTTTAGCACTCCTGTATAAGCAGCTTTGTAGATTGGGGTGGCGATAATCACACCATCTGCCTTTGCTAATAAAGCTTTTGGCTGTTCTAAAGCAGGGCTATCGTAACGTCCAAAAACTAAATCTTCGGCAGGCAAATCCCGAACTGAAATAATGTCTACATGCAAGCCTTCTTGTTGTAAAAGCTTGGCTGTGTATTCGACAAAACCATAGGTTCTAGATGGATGGGTTGGACTACCTGCGATCGCTACAATATTTGTCATTCAATTAAACTCCCAATTTCTAAAACGGGTTCAGTATGTTTTGTGGTTTTGGTCTTCATAGCTGATGCTGTGTTGACTTTCTCACTCAGACGTTTGTAAGGATGGCGCAAACTCATACTCTCTACTTCCCAGATGTAGCCATGAATAACTACATCTTGGGGAATTAAAGGAGAATTACGCAGTAATTCCACCTGCTCTGTGCAGATTTCATCTACATCGATAAACGTTTTGATCCATTTGGAAAAAACGCCTTTTGGTAGCTTTAACTCTGGCAAAGCTGGATCTACACTAACTTGATCCACATCAATACCTTGGTTATGCAATATCTCAGTGAGAAAATCTCCTGATGCTGTCATCATGCCACATTCGGTATGATTAATAACGATGATTTCTTTGGTGCCAAAAAACTGTGTAGTTAACATCGCTGACCGAATTGCATCATCTGTAACTAACCCCCCAGCATTACGGAAAATATGAGCATCTCCTTCACCAATTCCTAATGCTTTCTCCACTGGTAATCGCTCATCCATGCAAGCTAGCACCCACAAGCGTTTATTGTTAGGTATTCCCAACTGACGACGCAATACCCACGCTTCTTTTTCTGAGATTTTTTGGTCGATTTGTTGGTGCAGCATGGCTGTTAATCTCCTAGTTCTTAATTACTAGGATATGGACGTTGCTCTTTCTTGAGGCTTTTGCTTAGGGAAATCTTCATTTGCCACAATCTCGCCGAATGGACTTAAGACGTGTTGCTTCTCCACTGCGGGTAAATTATCTAATGGCAAATGGGGAAATAGAAGTTCTGCAACTCGATAAGCTTCCTCTAGGTGGGGATAGCCAGAGAGGATAAAGGACTCAATACCTAAATCTGCATATTCTAATATCCTGGCAGCTACGGTTTGGGGATCGCCGACTAAGGCTGTTCCCGCACCACCCCGGACTAAACCGACTCCTGCCCACAGGTTCGGGCTAATCTCTAATGCCTCACGATTACCGTGGTGTAACTGAGTCATTCGCTGTTGTCCAACTGAATCCATTCGGGCGTAAGCTTTTTGGGCTTTAGCGATCGCTTCGTCATCGACATACTTAATCAATTGATTCGCCGCATCCCAAGCTTCACTCTCGGTTTCGCGTACAATCACATGTAGGCGAATCCCAAACCGCAAAGTTCGGCCTTCTGATAAAGCAAGTCTCCGAACTGCTGCAATCTTCTCGGCTACTTGCGCCGGTGGTTCGCCCCAAGTTAGATAGACATCTACGTGCTTGGCAGCAATTTTTTGAGCAACAGGAGAGGAACCGCCAAACCACAAAGGCGGATATGGCTTCTGGACGGGTGGAAACAGCAGTTTCCCATCTTGGATATTAAGATAGTCGCCTTGGAGATTGGCTTGTTCTCCACTAGCGATCGCTCGCCATACTGTTAAAAATTCATCTGTTAATTCATAGCGCTGATCGTGATCCAAATGCAAGCCATCTCCCGCTAACTCTACGGGATCGCCACCGGTCACGACATTAATCAGCAAGCGTCCTCCAGAGAGGCGATCAAAAGTCGCCGCCATCCGCACTGCAACTCCAGGTGATACCAAGCCGGGACGAATCGCCACCAAAAAACGCATCTGTCGCGTTAGTGATACCAGCGTTGACGCTACAATCCAAGCATCTTCGCAAGAGCGGCCTGTAGGCAGCAATGCCCCTGTATAACCAAGATCATCCACCGCTTGGGCAATCTGCCGCAGATAAGGAAAGCTTACTGCCCGTCCACCTGTAGCAGTTGCAAGGTAACGTCCGTCGCCATGAGTTGGGATGAACCATAGTAGCTGCATGAATCCTGTCCTTTTAAACTCCGGCAATTCGATAGAAATACCGTGCTTTATTTTTTGTAGTTTTTAGAGTATCACATATTCTACTGAACCGAGCAAGAAGTTTTCCAAAAAACTCCGGTATCTCTATCAAACCGATGTATATTAAGCCTTGTCAATCAGTTGGGGATTGGGCATTAGCATAGTTATTCTCTCCCTACCCCCTTTCTGTCTCTAGGAAGAATCCAGCAATGGTGGCTTTGTGTATACTTATTTACTTATTCATAACCTTTTGTTAAATTAACCTTAATGTACTAAAAACCTATTGATTTGCTGTGCTTAAGTTTTCAGCTACAAAAGTGGGTAGCCATCCATCTCACTGCCAATAGGTGCAAAATTGTGTTCTATCTCTAGGAGAAATAAGGCAATGGGGCCGATGTTTATTGCTGCCAACGATTGGCCACATATAGCGTTTAGATTATCTTTGGCACTCCTGGTTGGTTGCTTGATTGGATTTAACCGTCAGCAAGGAGGTAGAGCAGGGATGAGAACATTCATGCTCGTGAGTATGGGGGCAGCATTATTTGTGATGATTCCTTTGCAGGCTGAGGGCGAGAGTCCTTATGCTGCTACTAATGCACTGAGTCGCACAATTCAAGGTGTAGCCACCGGGGTTGGATTTCTCGGAGCTAGATTGATTTTACAAGAGTCTCCGAGAAAATCTGCAACGCCAAAAGTAAAGGGTTTAACTACAGCCGCCTGTGTCTGGACAGCGGCCGGCTTGGGGGCTGCAATTGGTTGTGGTTTGTGGCAAATGGGATTATTGGGAGGCTTACTAACTCTGATTACCCTAAGTGGCGTGAAGCGACTCAATCGCATATTTGTATTTCTGACGAGTCAGGGTAAACACGGGACTACTCAGGATCTCACAACCATCTCTGATGAAGATGATTGATTATCTATCGTTATGATCTAGTTAAAAACTATACTTGCTATTGTCCAAAAATCAGGTGAAATAGATCGGATTCCCACCTAGTATTTGGCTGAAAAATAATTTGTTGTTTCTTAGCCAATTTTAATCAGTTTATCAGGGACAATTCAGAGCGATCGCTGATTATAGTCATTCATGTAGGGAATCCCGTACTGGAGTAGATTGCCCAGTGAACCGGAAAATAGAAAATAATAGATATATGGACAAACGCTATTTTTTACAGGCTGGTGCAGTCATAGTCGGCACAGCATTGTTATCAAGGTATATCAATTGGGGGTCACAAGCAATGACAACTTCTCAGAGTGGATTTGAAGTTACTAAACCAGAGTCAGAATGGCGCACGATTTTAACGCCAGAACAGTTTAATGTATTGCGTAAACATGGAACTGAACGCCCTTACACTAGCCCACTAGATAAGGAATACGACCAAGGCACTTATTATTGTGCTGCCTGTGAACTACCACTGTTTACATCTGATACCAAATTTAATAGTGGTACTGGCTGGCCTAGCTTCTTTAATCCAATTGAAGGTGCGATCGCCGTTACTGTAGACAAGTCGTTGTTTATGACCAGAACTGAAGTGCATTGTAGTCGCTGTGGTGGTCATCTGGGTCATGTTTTTGATGATGGTCCTGCACCCACTGGCAAGCGCTACTGCATGAACGGCGTTTCGCTGAAATTTGAGCCTGCTTGATTAAGTTGCGTCACTGATAGGGTAGCATTAGCGAGTCAAGACCTTCCTGCGTCGCTAACGCTGCACTATCGAGCGTCACAGCCCGTCCTAACATCGCACACACAACTTAAATCATTAGATTTTGATACTTGACCAAGGGTGAATAAATTTTTGACAATAACTTTTCCTATTCAGTGCTATTGAACAAAGTATTGTCAATGTAAGGAAATGCAACTCTTGGTCTTTGCTAGAACTATTTACCTAAATCGTCCTATTTACCTGGCTCTTTTTTCTCCTTTTTGTCTTTGGGATCTTTTTTAGGTTTTTTAGCTTCTTTATTACTTTTTCTTTCCTTAGACATCAGCGTTCTCCAACTAGGTAAATCAGTAAAAGCTTTCGCATTCTGCCGTCAGGAAATCAGGATATTAATTACCTGGTATTCTTTTATGGCAAAAAGGAAAGTATCAGACAGAAATGCTACTAACTACCATGATACGGTGTTGTTTGATTTTCGTCTGAGAGCCTTTTTATCTATTTGAACTACCATCGGCTGTAGGGTAGCATAGCTAGCTGTGCTACCCTAATCATTTACAATGTCGCTACAAGATCCTTTAAGCGATCGCGTCCATCCCGAAAGACGGGCCAACCATCCCCCACCAACACTGCTTCTACCCGACTCAGTTGAGCCAACCTGCGAACAGAAGCAACAGCCTCCTCTCGATTCAGCAGCTTGTCATCTGGTAAAATTGTCAAGCTACCTGCTTTACGTGCCCGTACTAAATCCCCTGTAATTAAAGTTGTCTCTTCCAGTAACAAAGCCAACTCACCGGGAGTTTTAGAACCATTGAGTTCAATCACCTCCAGTCCTGGCACAAATTCTTCACCATCAGATAGCCAGCGATCGCAAGGTATAGGAAAACTGTCTTTTTCTGCAATCGGGCCAGCAATCTTAGCATAGGTTTGATCGGCAATTTCTTTACTTGCCCTGACATGCTCAGAATTCGTCAGCACAATCCAAACCACACCGCCGAGGGATTTTAGATGATTCCAATCATGGTTTGATAAGGCTACTGGGTCAATCAAGATGTTGCCATCTGGGCGAATCCAGGCAATCCCATTGAAATCAATATTTCTTGCCGGATTGAAATTAGACCAGCTATACAGATCGGGACGGTGCAAAGATTTCATGATGATTCTGGATCAGTACTTCAATAATTGACTATTAATCTCAATAATTAAGTATATAGATAATAAGGGCATTGGGCATTGGGCAATACAGTTCAGTTAAGCATTTCTTTCTTCTCTTTGCGTCCTTGGCGTCCTTGGCGGTTCGTTAAAAAAATTGAATTTGACAAAGAGTTTTAGCCTTAACCCAAGCGTATTGGGGCATTGGGCATTGGGCATTGGTTATTATCCTGCCTCCCCTGTCATCCCCTGCCCCTCTGCCCCCTTGCTTCTTCCTCTGGATCGGAAATTTGAGTATACTACGATAAATCTATCAATATTATGGTTTTATCTGGTTTACAGAAATTCCCGGATAACGGAAATACGGAGGTATAGGGGTGAGTAAGATTGGGCGGCAAAAAATATCAGCGAAGGCAGAACAGTTTACAGAGTCGGTGATTCGAGAAATGACGCGGGTAGCACTGCAACACGATGCAGTAAATCTGGCGCAGGGGTTCCCTGATTTTCCTTGTCCCTTGGAGTTGAAACAGGCGGCATATCAGGCAATAGAGGCAGATGTTAATCAGTATGCCATTACTTGGGGCGATCGCCCATTTCGTCATGCGATCGCCAATAAAGTCCGTTGGTATCTTGGCTTAGATATTGATCCCGAAACCCAAATTACTGTTACCTGCGGTTCCACAGAAGCAATGGCATCTGTGATGCTAGCGACAGTCGATCCCGGTGACGAAGTAATTGTATTTGAGCCATATTACGAAAACTATGGCCCCGATGCGATTTTAGCTGGTGCTATACCCCGCTACGTGACACTGCATCCTCCCCATTGGACATTTGATGAAGCACAGTTGCGTCAAGCTTTCAATGCCAATACCAAAGCGATTATTATCAACACACCCCACAACCCCACAGGTAAAGTCTTCACCCGTGAAGAACTCACTCTAATTGCCGAACTTTGTCAAAAATGGGATGTGTTAGCGTTCACTGATGAAATCTATGAACATATTCTCTATGACGGCACTCAACATATTGCCCTAGCGACTCTTCCCGGAATGGAAGAACGTACCGTTACTATTAACGGTTTATCTAAAACTTACAGCGTCACTGGATGGCGAGTCGGCTACATTTTAGCAAACCCCGAATTGACAGGAGCGATTCGCAAAGTCCATGATTTTCTTACCGTTGGCGCACCCGCACCATTGCAACGAGCCGGAGTTGCCGCCATGCAACTGCCACAATCTTATTATGAAGAACTAGCCAAACTTTATCACCAGAAGCGAGACAGCATTTTACAAATTCTAGACCTAGTTGGAATTCCGTATTTCGTTCCCAAAGGAGCCTATTACGTACTTGCAGATATTTCCAAATTTGGCTATAAAACAGATGTTGAATTCACTTACCATCTGATTAAAGATATCGGTGTTGCCGTAGTTCCCGGTTCTAGTTTTTTCAGTCAACCAGAAAAGGGACATTCATTGATCAGATTTTGCTTCAGCAAAAGACCTGAGACATTAAAAGCAGCTAGCGATCGCTTACTCAAATTACAATTAAATTTATAACCGACATCATAATATATATTTCTTATCCTCTCTTATGTAAGTTGTGAAAATTACTTTTTTGTGAGGCATTTTTGTTTTAGGTGCGGTTTAAATTCCATTATAAATTACGAATTTATCAGACCATCTATCTTCAAGTTAATATAATTTAATAAAATTTAGATTAATATAATTTTACAAATACTTGATTTAAGCATTCATTTGTTAAAAAAGATAACATCATTTTCGAGTTAAATTTAACTCTAACTTTTGATCCCCGACGTAAAGTTGACTTGGCAAATTAAACCCTACTTTGAAGCGAGGGTTTATAAGCCTTAATGTATAGTATTCCTCATAAAAACAACACTAAATAACTGTAGAATTAGTTCCAATTCCCGGTAATTATATCGGGAAAGTAGGCTTAAAAATTCTGGATTAAAAACCCCATTGACTCTTTAAAAGGATAGGACTAATGTGATGAGTAGTCCTTCCGGGGACACTATTTTATGCATCAAAAAATCAGGAGGTATTTCCGATGATGATGATGATGACTGAAACCATGACTCCAGAAATGCAAACTTGCATGGATGTTTGTATGGACTGTCATAAAATGTGCATGGAAACTATGACTTACTGCATGAGCAAAAGTGGTAAGGACATGGACAAGAGCATGATGAGCATGATGAGTATGATGCGCGATTGCTCTGAAATGTGCATGATGTGCATGAATATGATGATGAGCGGTTCTGAGTTCATGGAACGCACTTGTATGCTTTGTGCGGAAATGTGCGATCGCACTGCAATGGCGTGTGAGATGATGAGCGATGACGCGAAAATGATGGAATGTGCTGCTGTTTGCCGTAAGTGTGCAGAGTCTTGCAGAAGTATGCAGATGATGCCCGCATAATTCTATAACAATCTAGCAGAAGTTTCTCTGCAACCTAATATTTAAGCGCTCAGACTTTTTTAGTCTGGGCGCTTGAAGTAAAAATTTAACTAAAATGGTATGTTGGCGATCGCCTCTACATGATACAACTGTAAGCATTGGTTTGTAGACAGGCGATGTCTACGACGGGCTACGCCTACGCACCGATGAGTCTACAGCCCTAATTTACTGCTGTTTTTGTACTTTTGCCATTTGTCGTTGCCTTCTCTACATTTGGTGCGATCGCGGTTGTAGCCGGTTCAGTGTTAGATGCACCCTTATTGCTCTGGCGCCGTCGCCGCTTTCCCCCCGCCTGCACATACTGCAAACTGTTTTTACCGTAGCGTGTCCCCACACTCATCAACATCTTTTCCGAATAGCTGCTCAAATCTTCCTCTAATAATTGAATCTGTCCCATCGCTTCATCTAAGGTAGAAAGCATTGTGTTGTAGCTTGATAGCTTGGTTTGCAAGGTTTGAATCCGCCTTTGATACTCCGTTAAATTCAAGCTATCACCAAATTCCAGCGTTTCACTAATCGATCGCATCCCCGCAATCCGTCGCGTTGCCTTATCCAATACCGTAGAACCGCGTTTCAATCTTGCCATATATGCGTCTGCTCTCAAAGAAAATATGTGCAAATTAATACATACTTATATTTCCACTCTAGCCATCTGCCATTCCCATTGCCCTGAGCAAAAACAACCAAAAATACAGTATGGTCTAATATGTATCTGCTAATTTTACTGAGAATCATTCTAATATTAAGTATAAAATTTACATACATTGCTATTGAGTCCTTAATATTGCAATACGCTTGGGTTAAGGCTAAAACTCTGTTATCCAAGTCAATTTTTTAACGAACCGCCTTCTCTACGAGAGGCTTCCGCCAACGCGCAGCGTCTCGTAGAGAAGGCGCAGAGGACGCAGAGAGAAGAAAGAGAAGGAAAAAGCTTAACTGAACTGTATTGCTTAATATTGTGTTGGAGTACCCAAATATTGTGTTGGAGTACCCAAATATTGTGTTGGAGTACCCAAATATCGTGTTGAAGTACCCAAATATTGTGTTGGAGTACCCAAATATCGTGTTGGAGTACCCAAATATTGTGTTGAAGTACCCAAATATTGTGTTGGAGTACCCAAATATCGTGTTGAAGTACCCAAATATCGTGTTGGAGTACCCAAATATTGTGTTGAAGTACCTAAATATCATTTTGAAGTACCTGAATATAGCGATCGCAGCCTCACTTGGAGCGATCGCCCTTTGTTAAAAAACCGTTAGCTGTCTCGTTGGGGCTACCGCCAAAAGCAGCATTTCCAGCCCAGAGGCTAGAAACGAGATTTGAAAAGGCTTTTAGCTTAGACTTCTCCAGAAATTAAATATGCGTTATCCATAACCCTTGTAGAGACATAGCACAGCCACGTCTCTACATTCTTTTTCGGAGATGTCTACTATATTGGTTGTGTTTGTGGAATTGGGATTCCGATTTCCGATGTGTATCTCTGCGTTCACTCCATCAAAATCAAGCGCAGAGGATCTAAACGCACATACCAAGGAAAAGGTTGGTCTTTCATCGTCGCCCATTTTTCTTTAAACACTTCAGCTTGCAGATGATAATCTTGAGAATTCTTGCCAGCTGAATATAGTTTGAGAAATAATGTCATTCGATGAGGCGTTTCACTGGTTCGTACCACCCAGCAGGGAAAGGTGTTTTCCTGTGATGAGTCGTTGGTAAAAATGAACTGATGGGCACGAATGCCGACGTGAAATAATTCGCTCTTGACTGGTTCAATTACTTTCAGGGTACAACCCCAATCAGTCGCTTGCACCTGTTGTGATGACTGGAGAACAGCACGGGAGAAGTTTTTACATCCAGTAAGTTGGGCGACACTAACGGTAGCAGGATGCTGGAAAATCTCATGTTTGCTACCATAATGCACGGCTCTACCATGCTCCAATACCAACAGATTTGGGCAAATCCGATAAGCTTCTTCCATATTATGGGTGACAAATAAAGTCACACCTTGGTAATCAGCTAGAGTTTCTGTCATTTGTTGCTCTAATTGGCTACGCAGATGGGTGTCAAGTGCAGAAAACGGCTCATCTAAAAGTAATGCTTCCGGTTGACTTGCCAATGCTCTTGCCAAAGCTACCCGTTGTTGTTGACCCCCTGAAAGTTGGTGCGGATAGCGATCGCCTAATCCCTGCAACTGCATCGCTATTAGTTGCTCCTCCACCTGTACTCGAATATTCCCAGCAGAAAGTTTTTTGGGCAAGCCGAAAGCGATATTCTGCGCCACACTCATGTGCGGAAACAGGGCATAATTCTGCACTAAAAAACCGATGCGGCGATCGCGGCTGGGCAAATTAATTCCTTGTTCGGAGTCAAACAGAACTCTGTCATTTAAAACTATGCGGCCATTTGTGGGCGTTTCTATCCCCGCAAGGCAGCGCAAAATCATACTCTTACCTGCTCCCGAACCCCCTAACAATCCCAAGGGTTGCTCATCAGTAGTGAAAGCAACTTTTAAACCAAAGCTAGGAAGTATTTTTTCAATGTTGACAAACAATCCCCCAGATTCAAAGCTAGATTGTGGAGTATAAAAATTTTCTTCCCCTGCTCCCTGCCCCCTGCCCCCTGCTCCCTCTCCTCTCCCCTTTTCCCTCAATTCTTGCCAGAAGTTGGCTGCAATAATTCCAGAGAGAGAAATCACCATAATTGCGATCGCCCAAAACCAAGCTTCGTTCATTGCTCCCGCTTCCACCGCAAAATAAATCGCCATTGGGATTGTCTGCGTTTGTCCGGGAATATTACCAGCCAGCATCAACGTTGCGCCGAATTCTCCCAAAGCACGGGCAAAAGCTAACATTGTAGCGGCGACAATGCCGGGTAGTGCCAGGGGTAAACTGATGTGCCAAAAGATTGTGGTTTCAGTTGCACCAAGGGTTCTAGCTACTCGCAGCAGATTACCATCTATTTGTTCAAAGGCTCCTAGTGCAGTTTTATACATTAAAGGCAAAGAAACTACCGTGGCTGCGATCGCTGCACCATACCAAGTAAAGACGATGCTGAAGTCAAAAGCCTCCATAAATTTCCCTACAGGGCCATTTTTGCCAAAAAATAGCAGCAATAAGAACCCGACAACTGTGGGCGGTAAAATTAGAGGCGCAATAAAGATACCCTCAATCAACGATTTACCTTTGCCACGATATCCCAGCATCCAGTAGGCAGCAGCTATACCCAAGAAGAAGGTGATAAATGTGGCAAGTAATGAAGTTTTAAGTGATATCCAAAGAGGCGATAAATCCAATGGCATAGTTGCGTAGGGAAGAATTAGCTCAACTAATCCCTAATTTACCAACTTTGGCTTGAATATGTTGGAAAAAGTTGGTAAATTACATCACAATCAATCAGGGAAATCCCAAAAACTAGCCAAGCTTTCAACAAAAATTGCGTTCAGTTGGGTATCAAGTATCAGAATTCGATACAGTTTATTATTATTTGATACTCATCTTGAAACCAACTGGTAAAATTGTTGGAAATTACCAAAGTGTAAAAACCCTACTAAACACATCCTGTTAGCAGTATCTAATGCTACCGTCAACAGAAAGTGCATCCCCCTCCTACCAGCAATCAAAAAAAAACCCAAGACCTTTTCTTAGTATGCGGACTCAAAAGTTTAGGGCAACATTGCGTTGCAATCCTCAAGGAATACGATGTTAAAGTCAGCGCAATAGAGGATGTACAGCCCGAACATTGGGAAGTCCCAGAAGTAACTAACTTACTAGAAAAGTTAATCATAGGAGACTGTCGCCAGCCAAGTGTTTTAGAGCGGGCAGGTATAAGGCAGTGTCGTTCAATACTTTTAGTAACCAGAAATGAGCGGATAAATATAGAAGCTGCCTTTGCAGCACGGCGTCTTAATCCGCACGTTCGCTTGATTGTACGTTCTGACAAACAAAATTTCAACAAACTCTTGTGGGAAAATCTCGGCAATTTTGTTGCCTTTGAACCTACTCATCTTTCAGCTCACGCCTTCGCTTTGACAGCTCTTGGTTCTGAAGCTATTGGATATTTCACCTTAGAAGGGCAACTGTTGCAAGTCATAAAGCATAAGGTACAAGCGAAGGATAGCTGGTGTAATGGCAAGCCAGTACATAGACTGAATCTGACAACTCGCCGCATCTTGAGTCACAAACCTGTTTCATCTCAACCACTCAAAGAATTGTTTGGCTGGAATCCAGAGGCAGAAGTACAGGTAGGAGACACACTAGTTTACATTGATGTTGCATACGAACTGGCTTTATCTGAGCAACACTCGCAATCTCATAGCCAAAAGTGGCAGTGGCAAAAGTTGGTTCAAGGCATCACAGCGAAAAATCTCAAGGATAAAATAGTGCAATTTTGGCAATCTTACTACCAAAGCCAAAATCAAATCCGGCGAATTGCGACAATCTATGCCATTACTGTACTCATCCTGTGGCTTGTTGGAATAATTCTTTACCGATTATATTATCCTGACATCACCATCCAAGAAGCTTTCTATGCAACAGCAATTTTGCTTTTGGGAGGATACGGAGATTTATTTGGCGGTGTTGAGTTTGCATCACAATCAAAGCCCTCAGACGCTATCCCTTGGTGGTTGCGGTTTTTTAGCCTGGGAATGACGTTGACAGGGCAAGCTTTCGTGGGAGTATTATATGCGCTGCTGACTGATGCTCTTGTCACTTCAAGATTTCATTTTTTCAATTCCCGCCCTCCCATCCCACAACGCAACCATCTGATAATTATTGGCTTAAATCGCTTAGGACAGAAAGTAGCTGCTCTTTTGCAGGAACTCAACCAGCCGTTAGTAGGAATTCACCCTACCACTCTCGACCAAGAAACTTTACCCGATATGCCCCTTATCGTTGGTAATGCTACCGAAGCACTCACTAAGGCAAATCTCTCCCATGCCAAAAGCATCATTTTAGTTGGGGACGATAATATGGAAAATCTAGAAATTGGTTTGATGGCTCATGCAATGAACCCTGCCACTACCTTGATTATCCGCTCTCAAGACCGCCAATTTAGTGATAATGTCGCCCCTCTGTTTCCCTATGCTCAAGTTATATGTGGCGCGGCTTTGGCGGCAGAAGTCTTTGCTTGTACTGCTTTTGGAGAAAATGTTCTGAGCTTGTTTCACTTGAATGAGCAAATAGTCATGGTGACGGAATACAAAATTGAAGATGGCGATACCCTGAATGGTTTGCTTTTATCTGAAATAGCATCTGGCTACAGTGTTGTACCGATTCTCTACCAGAAATATCAGCAAGACAATTACTCTTTAATGCCCTGGTATGATGTTAAGCTTGATGCAGGCGATCGCTTGATTGTTTTAGCCACAAGCAGTAGTTTGCAGCGAATTGAATGGGGTGAAATGCTGCCTCGTCTTTGGCAAGTGCAGATTGAAAAAGCTCTGACTACAAATGCCATTATGTATGGTGCTGAAGAGATAGTTTTGATTACAGGATGTAGTTCTACTACCGCTAGGCAATGGATGAATAATTTGCCTAGAGTGTTACCAATACCACTTTATAAACATCAAGCTCAACGTCTTGTGCGCGAGTTAACAAAAGTACAAGTTTTGGCAAATGTTATCTTCATTGGGCAACCTTGAATTTTTCATAACTAGAAGTCATATCAATACTGTTCGGTTAAGGCAAGAGACGCGATGATTTATCGCATCTTTAGGATCTAGAATTTTCATCCAAAAACCTTAGCCGAACCGTATCGGAAGTCATACTGTGGATAATTATTGGAGTTTAGACTAAATAATCAAACTCAAAACAAAAAATAAAAAACTAAAGTTCATAGGCATTTATTGTAAAAGTAAAAGCACAACATTGTTGTGCTTTTGTAGATTATTTGTATTCAGTTCATTGTGACAGGCAGATAGTTTCTTAATTAGTCAAGTTGAGTACTGTAGGCACTAAAACCGTAAGCCAAAGTTTCTTTTAAGCTATCTGATGGCTTGAGACTTCTGTTGATAGCATTAGCAAAAGGTACGGGAATCCCTTTGATGGTTTCCGGCAAAATTGCATATTCTGCTGTTGGTTCGACAATGTATTCTGGACACTTCGCTTTCATCCCAGCAGTAGCTAACATTTCTTCTATTTCAGCAGATGAATATTGCTTGAGATAAACTGGATTTCTTACAAATGGATTCAGCCTTCTGATAAAATTGTGGATAATATGAGAAGGACAGGACTTATTGTGAAATGAATGATTAAAAACAAAAATTCCACCAGGTTTTAGCACCCGACAGATATCAGCCAATAAATTTCTTAATTGGGCATCTGGGATATGCATAAAGACACAGTTAGAAATTACCAAATCTATAGAATTATCTTCTAAAGGCAATGTTTCAGCAGAAGTGCAAATCAAGTTAAATTCAGCTTCTGGGAAAAAATTGTATTCTTGTTTAACTTTGATTAGCCGCCGCAATAAAGGTTCAGAAATATCAATGCCGTAATATTTCTCGCATTTCAGATTTTTCGCTTTAGAGAGATGTAAAGGTGCGCGACCATAACCTGAACCAATTTCTAGAATAGAACCGACAGATTTATTCAACGGAAATTTGTTCCAAGTACCTCCAGGCGTGCCAGTTAGCAGAGTGTAATCTTGTTTAATGGGCGATGTCGCGGCAATTTTTTCAATTTTTTGGGAACCATAGTATGTTTTACCAATTGCATCCCATGTTTTTTTATGTTGAGTATTAGTTAATTGTTCATAGTCACTAGGAAAATAAATACCATCTCGTAATTCAAAGTCATTCAAACTGGATTTTACATTTGCTAATTGAGACATTATGATTATCCTCATGAATAGTTAAGTCTGTTTTCTGTTATACTCTTAACTCAGCATTACCCGCAAGTGATTTTTACTGAACGACTTTCCCTAAGCCTTTTTTAAACTCTATAACTATTTTAAATTCGATGGAATGTGCTAGCAAAGCGCCTATTGCATCCAACTGAAAACCGCTATAATGACAACCCTTACTCGATCGAAACACAAGTTCGTATACATTAGTTGATGGACTGCAACAATTGGAGGCTGCGATGGTAGGAGGGTTACAACAAAAACGGGTGGTAGTTGTAGGTGCTGGTTGGGCCGGTTTAGGAGCAACCTACCATTTGGCAAAACAAGGTTATGATGTGACACTTCTCGAAGCCGGCCCCTATCCCGGTGGATTGGTGGCAGGTTGGCAAACATCTGCCGGAAAATCTGTTGAAGCTGGCATTCATGGCTTCTGGTATCCTTACAAAAATATTTTTTCCCTAATCAATGAATTAGAAATTAATCCTTTTACTACTTGGACTCGTTCTTCGCAATATTCGCCAGCAGGTTTGGAAGTTGAATCACCGATTTTTCAAGATTTACCGCGACTCCCCTCGCCACTAGGAACTTTTCTCTACACTCAGTTTAAGCGGCTGCCACTAATTGACCGTCTTAGCGCCCTGCCTTTACTTTATGCTGTCGTTGATTTTGACAATTCTGATGCAGCTTGGCGGCGCTATGATTTTGTAACTGCCCGTGAATTGTTCAAAGACTTTAACGTTTCTGCACGACTTTACCGCGAGGCTTTTGAACCGATGTTATTAGTGGGCTTATTTGCCCCTGGCGAACAATGTTCAGCCGCCGCAACTTTAGGAATGCTTTACTTTTTTATTCTGGCTCATCAACCCGATTTTGATGTGGTTTGGTGTCGGGGAACTGTCGGAGAAAAAATATTTCGTCCTTGGGTGGAACGTATCGAAAAAGCTGGTGCGCGAGTGTTGCCCAAGCGTCGGGTTACAGACTTAATTGTTGATAGTAATCAAGTCAAGGGTGTGGTTTGTGGTGATGAAGTAATTGAAGCAGATGCCGTGATTTTTGCCGTTGGGATCACGGGGATGAAAAAAATTGTCTCAACTAGCCCTAGTTTACAAAGCCGTGAAGAATTCCGTAATTTGAACAATTTAGGAGCAATTGATGTTTTAGCAACGCGACTATGGTTTGACCGTAAAATTGATATTCCTCGTCCTTCTAATGCTTGTTTTGGATTTGACGCAAGTACAGGTTGGACGTTTTTTGATTTGAATGCTCTACATGATGAATATCGGGATGAACCGGGAACAGTGATTGAAGCTGATTTCTATCATGCGAATCAGTTTCTCAATTTGAGCGATGAGGAGATTTTATCAATAGTTCAGGGTTACTTAGCAACTTGTGTGGCAGCCTTTCGGGAGGCAAAGATTATTGATAGCAGTGTAATTCGGCTACCTCAAGCGGTAACTCACTTTGCACCTGGCAGCTATCGTTATATGTTGCCCGCTAAGACAAGTTTTGAGAATGTGTTTATGAGTGGGGATTGGATTGTGAACCGTCATGGTTCCTGGTCGCAGGAAAAGGCTTATGTTACTGGTTTAGAGGCGGCGAATTTGGTGGTGTCTTATTTGGGAGAGGGTCAGCCATCTGAGATTTTAGCTGTAGAAGAGGATGAAGTGCATATCCAAGTGGCGCGATCGCTCAACCAAACTTTGCATAACTTGAGCAAATCTATCCTACCTAACTTTTGGTTGCCGTAATCTGTAGGGATGCACTGCTGTGCTACCCTACTGTTTGTATATTTCTCGCAAATCTAGTTAATCATTAATTGTAATTTAAATTCGGTAAGCTAAAGAAAGCGATCGCGATACTATCCTTATAATGTAAATCAAATCACATAAGCTTATGGAGCCAGACTCTTTACCAACCGAGGTGATTCTGACGCACCCGCGTGAGTCCCTTGGTAGAGTGCAACTTGATTGGACACCCCAACCCGGAAACTATCTCGATTTTGAAGGTAAAACCTACGCAGTTTTAGAGCGCCGCCATAGATACAAACTTCAAGCTGGGCGCTATCGCTTGCATAATATTGTCATTTATGTACAGTCTGCTAAACGACCATCTGAGAAAAGTTTGGTAGCGGGACGTTGGGTAATCGGTGATGCCACCTGCTGCTACAATGCTCATTCAGAACTCATTCGCTGTGCAGTCAACCCAGATGGGCCTTGCGAATCTTGCCGCTTTTATGAAAAGTCTTAGGAGAGACGCGATTAATCGCGTCTGTACAGGAGTGAGGAGTTAAAAGTTATTTTCGTCTCATCTCTTCCATCCCCGTCAGTTTCCCGCACCAAAAACTTCTCCCACAGTTAAGCGGGTACCATTTACAAAATCCCATCCCGACTGGGGACGTTTACCGGCTAGCTGAACTTCTCGCAACAGCAACAATCCTTCCCCAGTCTGGACGATTGCGCCAAGTCCTTTGACAATGCTCACTACAACTCCTGGTCGATCTGATACGTTTGACAAATCAGGCAATTTATGAGTCAATTCTTGCAATTCTGGTGGGAGATCGCGTAGACGCGGAGCGGCTTGCCGCCAGACATCGCTTACAGAACCAAGGGGAGCAGAAGCGGTGATTTTCAACAGGTTGTCACGAAAGGTAGCCGTGCAGTTAGGGTAAAAGCCTCTGATTTGATTGTGTAATTGAATCGCGCTTTTTGACCAATCCAAAGCATAATCTTGTTTTTGAATCAGAGAGGCGTAAGTAGCTGCTAAATTATCTTGGGGAATTGGTTGAATTTCCTTACGTTCCAGCTTCAGCAGAGTTTCCACCAATAAATCTCCACCAATCGCCGCTAGTCTGTCGGCTAAATCTTGGGCATTATCCAGTAATCCAATAGGTGTAGTGGCGATTTGGAGCATTGCGCCGGTATCCATCCCCACATCCATCAACATGGTGGTGATCCCCGTTTCCTTCTCACCGTTATACAAACACCACTGAATCGGCGCTGCACCGCGATATTTGGGTAAAATCGAACCATGCACATTAATGCAAGCTAATTTTGGCATATTCAAGATTTTTGCCGATAAAATCTGTCCATAAGCGACAACAACAAACACATCTGCATCTGATTGTTTGAGTTTGCTTAAAGTTTCAGTATCTTTTTTCACCCGTTCGGGTTGCCATACTGGTAAATTGTGAGCAGTTGCGATCGCTTTTACTGGTGAAGGGGTCAGTTTATTTCCGCGTTCCCGGCGTTTATCTGGTTGGGTGACAACCGCCAGCACCTCAAATTCTGAATGATTCAATAATTTTTCCAAGGTGGGTACAGCAAACTGAGGTGTACCAAAAAATACAATTTTCATTAATAATTAGTAGTTGCTAGTCGTGAGTCATTAGACTTCTTGCATAAATCAAAAGCCCTGACCCTAAATCAGAGGGACTTTGAATTTGGCTCCCCTGCTCCCAAAATTGGCAGAAGGGGTTAGGGGATGTAGCAAGATCCCCCAGAGTGGGCGAATTTTGTATTTGTGCAAGAGGTCTACTAGTTAATCGTAAGTGCGCCCCTCATAACTGACAACATTTAAGTTGCATGTTGAAACAGAATTCACTCAGCCAGCATCTAGCAGTCTCCTAAATTCAAAACAGCAGTTGCAAAATACAGTTGTTAGCTGTAAATAATATTGGCTGTTTGGTGGTACAATACTTTCGTATTCATGAAACCAAAGGCTGCTTGATTAACTTAATAGTTAAGTTGACAAGTGTAACAGCTAGTATCAGCCGCATCTGCCTCTAGTGAACCTAATCACTTAGTGGTTATTCGTTGCGATTCGCTAGAGCATCTACCGAGTTAGTTTTGTTGTGTTTCCGATTGTCTTCCCGAAATTAGCTTTAAATGTAGTTAAATTTCCGAAAAACTATTGCGTCTTCTAGCTATTTTTGTAGTTTAGATAGCAATTTATAACTTTGGGTTGCTGATAGCAATATCTTCTGAGTATGATGTATTATGCGTTCGCTTTCCCAGGTTTTTAATTAACGCCTCACGTTTGCCATAATGAGGGTTTGCGCTGTTATATTTGGTGTGTAACCTAGCTTATTTACTGTGTACTAGCGATCACTAGTACGATCCCCGGTAGCTAAGTTAGCTTATCTATTATTTGCCAGCGTCATTCCTCGAACTATATCCCAAATATTCCTTAACCAAGACTTATTTTTTGGTGCGATTGGATATAGGGAAAATATATATTGTGTAGTTATTGTGTAGTAATTACTGAGTTCTCAGCATATTTACTATACTCGCATATTTTTGCAAAAAAATATTCAGTACCTAAGTAAAAAAAGGCGTAGACAATGATACTTAATTTTTGTAAAACTCTGCAAACTTTGAAGATATTATCTCGTCATTACTTTTAGTTTCTTGTTATACATATAACTACCACCTGCCCCATTGCTGTTGATGTATTGCTTCTCACATAGCAATTGCCCCCTCTAGAGAGTCTACAAATGCTTAAACCCCTTTTGCTGTCAGGATGGTTCCGCACACAACCATTTCTCAATTACGTTGTCGTTGTGATGCTTATTGCACCATTATTAGGAGCATCGGCTCACTCGATCCCAGTAAGATCCGAAGTACATAAACTAACTTCGATGGCTGGAGAATCTGACTCTGTATCAAAGGAAATAGCTGTAGTTGGGGAACCTGAGATAGCTGAAACATTAAAAACAGATCAAATCGAATCGATAACAAAAGAATTTGAGTCTGTGCCAACACAAAGTACTGCTGTTCAGGAACCGCAAGTATTACCAGCAAATACAATTGAGTCTTCAACTGAAGTAGATAATTATCTCTCAAGCAGCGATTTAGATTTAAGCGATGTAACTGTTCCCGATTCTTTGGCAGCAGTTGAACTCGCACCATCAACAGATGTTCCTGTTAGTCAACTTAATTTAGTACGCAAACTTAAAGCTGCTAATGTCAAGTCTTTAAGAGGACAAGAAAATTATCTCTCTAGAGAAAAGTCTTTTACTCAATCATTGACAGCAACTCAAGTAGCACCAGCTATTAGAGAATCTCAATCAACCACAACGACCGAAATACCTGTTGTGGAAACAGTTAATGAGTCCCAAGCAGAACAAATAGATCCCATCGGTAGTCCTCATCCGATTCCTTGGAAATGGATTACAGCAACTCAAGAAGCGATTGCTTCTAATGGTGGTTCTGGAGTGCGTCACTATCGTAGCGTACCCGTGATTTCTCCAGATGGTAAATATGCTGTTTATAGCCGGGTGCAGCTGGAAGTAAAACCGCAAATGTACAACAGCCGTGTCACCAGCGTCATGTTTATCCAAGATATGCACACTAAGAAATTGTGGGTGATGGCTTCAACGACTCCAGTTAGCGATCCTTTATTAAAGCTAAAGGCTGTAAAAGGGGAATCGTTAGAAGAAAATGATCCGAGCGGTAAGATTGGGGTATTAGTTCCAGTTAGCTGGTCAGAAAAAGGCGATCGCTTCTTAGCACGCAAGTTTGAAGGTATATTTAACACAGGTGATTCTACAGATAGTGCAGTGATTTGGGATCGGCAAAAAAATCACACTAACACAGTCGCTCCCGTGAGTGAGGAAGAACATGAGAAAATTGCCGTATTGTTAGGCTGGAGTAAAAGCCAACCGGATCATGTGTTATTCCGTGCAGGGGAATTGGGTGAGGAAAACTGGCCATTAATGCAAGTTGCTAATGATGGCAAGACTATCACTACAACAGACAACGATCGACCAATTACTTTTGGTAAAAAGGTGACAGAAATTTGGGCAGGCCCACAAGTTGCCTACCGATAGATTATAAAAAACCCTACATACTCCCGTTGTCAGCAGTGACGACAACGGGATTTTTTTATTCCTGTTTTCAGAGAATGACAGAGGTTGGATATCTTCAATTTTTACTGCTTTGGTGAGACAAATTCATATTTTCAATCAGCAATATAATACTTGCCAAACCATCTTTAACAATTCAAAATTCAAAATTCAAAATTAAAGACATTTCAGACGGGGATTTAAACCCCGACTGAAATGGGTGCTACATGTAGATTGCAGGTTCTTAAACCCTTTAATTTACGATAAAAAAGTAGTTTGTAGTGGGGACTTTAATCCTCAAAGCCAGGACTAAAGTCCTTACTACGAACGAACAATTTAACTAAATCATAAATATAAATACTTAAAATTCAAGCTAGAGAGGCTTATCACCTCTTTCCCACTCAGGTATAGCACCCTTCACCCGGCGGATGGGCAAGTTGGCGATTAAAGCTGTGGTTCGTTGGTTGCTTTCTAAGGAGAACTCCAAGCCCTCTGTCTCAATTTCTACATAGCGACAGACTACATCTAGGATTTCCTTCCGCATTTTTTCCAACGTTTGAGGATCTAAGTCAGCGCGATCGTGAGCAATCACCAATTGCAGGCGACGTTTAACTTGAGTTCGACTGCTATCAGGGCCGCGAAAAAAAAGTTTTTCTAGAAGTTCAATCATTACGAATAGGTCTGGGGCGGAGACTGGAAAGGTAAGTTAAACAATCTTTGTCCTGAACAACCTTCGTAGACGGGCGAAGATGCTGTCTTGGGACGAGTCGATCTCCAGAAATTCGACACTTTCCCCTTCTAATCTACGAGCAATGTTCTCAAAGGCTGTGGCAGCTAAAGAGGGATTTTCCGCTAACACTAAGGGTTCGCCGCGATTGGTAGATACAATAACACGCTCGTCGTCAGGGATTACCCCGATCAGGGGAATGGCGAGAAGTTCCTGAACATCTTGCACTGACATCATATCATTTGCCTGCACCATTGAGGGTCTGATGCGGTTAATTATTAAATGAACACGCTTGATACCTTGTGCCTCAAGTAACCCCACTACCCGATCGGCATCGCGAACTGAGGAAATTTCTGGTGTGCTGACAACTAGCGCTTCTTTGGCCGGGCCGATCGCATTTTTAAACCCATTTTCAATACCGGCAGGGCTATCAATAATCACATACTGATATTTTTGCGCTAGTGCATTCACCAATAACTTCATCTGTTCGGGTGTGACTGCATCTTTGGAGCGATTTTGGGCTGCCGGCAGGAGTACGAGATTGGGTTGGCGCTTATCTTTCACCAAGGCTTGTTCTAACCGGCACTCTCTGGCTAAGACTTCTACCGCAGTATAAACGATGCGGTTTTCCAGCCCTAAGAGCAAATCCAAATTTCTCAGACCAAAATCCGCATCAACCAAAGCAACTTGACGCCCCATTTTGGCCAAAGCCATACCCAAATTTGCTGAAACTGTGGTTTTACCCACTCCTCCTTTACCGGAGGTAATCACAATAATGCGAGTCATGATAGAAATGCGGTCAATGAGGGTTCAGGAAATATAAAACAGTAAATTGCAGTATAAAGTATGAAGTATCGTATCAAGTATGAAGAAATATCTGTTCTCCCTGATGAGGGCGAGGCATGAATATTTGTCTTATTTCATCTTTACTTATATACTTCATTCTTTAAGTAAATATTTATGGTTCTTGATTGCTCTTGGTGAATTGGTTTCTGGAAAAATCAGTAGCCCTAGCGATACGAATTCCTTGAGGCGTAATATGTGCCACCTCTGGAGAAAACTGCATTGGCGGTTTTTCTGGTGCTCTAGCTACAGCATCTGCGATCCGCAGTTGGGTTGGTTCCATTTGCAAGGCCATAATCAGACACTCACTATTGCCTCCAGCCCCAGCATGAGCAATTCCACGCAGACGGCCCCAGATAATAATATCTCCATCTGCAATTACAATACCACCTGGGTTTAAATCTCCCAAGAGAATTACTGTCCCAGGATGACGAATTTCGACTCCAGAGCGGACTGTCATTTCTAAATAGAGGGCATCTTCTTGGGGAATCGCTGTAGCCGCTGGCTCGGAACTCAGGGAAGTTACGGGCTGTAATTGTTCTACTGAATACCCAGATGTCACGGCAGCGATCGCAGTTTGCCGCCGACTCGTCGAGACAGATATCAGGCGGAGTTGGACTTCAATCAAAGCCTCGGCGAGTTCTTGGAGTTGTCTGGCATCTACCAAACGGTCTTGTGCCATTAAATGCACAGGTGTATTAGATACACGGAAGCGATCGCCTGCACTCAGACGTTGCCTTATTTGTTGCCAAATATCAGACCAAGTGAGTTCTGAGGCAGATACTTGAGATTCTGAGGGCAAGATTAATAACAGTCGTCCCTCCTTACTTTTTAACTGGACTTGACTATTGTCATTTACACGATGCCCTGGTAATGCTAACTCATCGGGATTTAAATCAGTCAGGATAAAATCCGATCCGGCATCAGGATTTGACTCTACATTTGGGTCAGCAGGATTTGACTCTACATCTCCAAGGACAGTATTTGATTTTAAATAGAGGAGAACAGATTTTAACTCAGCATCCGGGAGGATAGAATCTGACTCTACATCAGAAACACTAGGATTTACCTCTACCTCAGAAAGGATAGAGTTTGATTCTGCATTAGGAAGTGCAGAATTTGACTTTAGATTGGGAATCGCAGAATCAGAAGTCATGCAGTACTAGCCAAAAGACAACAGTTTTTAAATTTTGGGTCGCACCTTTGGTGCGCTGACAGCGCAACTTGGATTTTGGATTTGTGTCACTCACAAGGGGTGTTGGCGTAGCGGAATATTAGTCCGACATTAACCAAAAAACTCTTTAATCTAAAATCTAAAATCTCAAATTGGCACGGTCAACCTCTGATAAACTGTCCCCAAGGCATCAGCATCGCCGACATTACCTGGAAACAGCACCACAGGCAAATCAGGAAACTGGGGATGATCGGATGACGTTAACACCATTGAACAACCAGCTAAAATTTGACCGAGTAAACGGGCTGAAGTTAAAGCTAGTCCAGTACTCAAGACATCGTTTGAAGTAATGCCACCCTTGCTGATTAAGAATCCTATATCAGATGGTAAACCGCGCACAATATCCATTAATAAATTTGAAACTTTTTCCCCAAACTCTAATCGTGTCTTGACATCTTGAAAATTTAGTTCCTGACGGCTAGTATAAACCACTGGTGTTTTGGCAGCTTCGTGTGCCGCCCGTGTACTTTCTTGGATTTCAGTTAGTAATGTCGCAGATTGATTTGCATCATCAAGTAATCGCGCCACATTCACTTCGATTCCTACAGTTCCTTCTAGTTGCAACAGCGCTTCTAATTGCTGGGTAGTCTTTTTCACATGGGAACCAACAATCACTGCACCTGGTTTGCCTTGGCGCACGTACTGCGCCATGTTTTCGGCAGCAATGGGTTGGGGAGGTAAAGCAGCTAAAGCCGTTAAAATACTTGCTGCACTGCGAAACAGAAAGCGTTTCCCTTGACTGGCGGCTGCTAATATATCCACTGCAAAGCGGTTGAGATCGGCTTGAGTTTCACCATCGACAACAGCGCACTGATTACCATGAAGTTGTAACAATCGTTCCAAACTACCAGCGCGAATATCGGACAGGAGAAACCTTTCTACAACTTCGGCACTAATTCGTCCTTGAGTCTTTTCTTCAACGTACTTGGGTAAGTAGCTGTGATGGTAGCTGAAGACGGAATCACGGGCAAATTCGGTTTCATGGACTGGGGTGGTTACACCGCCAATAATCAAGTAATGCACGCTGTCGCGGGTGATGCGTCCACCCTCGAAAAATGCTGGTACGAGAAAATGAGCATCAAAGGGGCCAAGTTCTTGTGCGATCGCATCTGTTTCAATAGGATAATGTCCCCGCAAAGTAGAATCAGAACGGCTGACAATCAGAAAATCGTCGATTCCTTCAGCATTCAAAGCGATTTTCAGGTTCTGGCAAACTTCTTTGGTGACAGATGCAGCTGACTCTGGCGTTAGCGATCTAGTATTAGTCAGCACAAAGAAAATCGGCGAATCATCCTGCAACCCACGGCGTAAAGTCTCCACATCCCAGTGCATTAGCAGCAAGCAGCTGTGGACTGTTTGAGAACCTGTAGGGTCATCATCCAGGACAATTATTTTGGGTTTGTTGCTCATTTAAGTCAACGGGGCGATTGTTTTCTGGGAAAGTATTGGGCGAGTAGAAGTCACTACTACACAAAGTAAAGTCCACCTCTGTGGACTAATCCAAAATCAAGGGTTTTCTAACCTGTGGAGGCAGGTAAAGTCTCGTGTAGCCACTTTTACAAACATTCTCTTAGCCTTTCTGCAATTTTCTGATTTCTGCTTGCACATCGATCGCAATTTGCAATGATTGATTTAGCAGTTGAGCATATTCGCCTGCTTGACTACTAACTTGTAAAGCTCGCAGACTGGCTAAATTATTCACAAATAACTCTTGGTTATTAGCAAGCAATTTTTTATTATCCCGCAAAATTCGTTCCGTTTTCAGAGCGCGGACTAAATCTTCTCTAATTAGTTGCAGGGCGGCGGTGACTTTATCTCGATCGTGGATACTACTTTCTACGTTTCCTGATGCTGCTAATTGGTCATTGATATCGATAGCAGCAACCAGGTCATGATATTTATCAACTTCATCTAAAAGTATTGTCAGTCCTTCAGGACAGGTTAATTGTCGCCATAGCCATCGCCCCATTAATATCGGCATTGGCACTAAAATTAGTAAAAGAATTCCCAGTCGAATTGAAGAACCAATAGTTGGAAGAATAATAAACGCGTAAACAAAGCCTACAATTATTGGCGTTAGCGCCAGCGTCACCAGCATTTCATTGATAAAAAACCCTAATCGCTTTTTGCCATCTCGCAAAACTGAGGGACGAAAAACGTCTTCTGGATCGAACCCAGTCAAACGTCTTAGTTCCCCCTTACTAATTTCCAAGCCTATTAAGTCCGGCTGCACGGCTGCATACTCCTATGGAAACCCAAGTTGCGTATTCATTTTAATCGGGTTTACCGTGATGATTGTGGTTATATTCAGGAAACCAGTTTTCATCTAAGATTTGTTCTAAAGAGCCAAGAAGTGCAACAGGGAATGTATCAATAGGAAGTTTGGAGCGATCGCTTGCTTCTGCCCTTGCTTCTTGGTAGCACGCATCAAAAATTTCTAAGATGTAAGGCTTAAGACTAGGACTTTCTTTGAGTTGATCCTTAATCTCTCTACGAAATGTCCTGATTTCTCCTTTCCAATGCCCTTCATTTCGCTCCCGTTCTTTATCCCAGTATGTGAGCTTAAGGAGATGTTCAAAAAGTCTAATCAACAGACTTTTCACCGTTCGCTTCTCCCTTCTACCCATAGTTTCTAATTCTTCTAACAAATTATCTAAATCAACATCAGAAAACTGTCCAGCGCGAAGTTGATTGATAGTTGTCCTGAGCCAGAGATAATAATCTTCGTCGTATAAGGTTTGAGTTGCTGATTGGATTATTGGTGTCACCATAGACTAGCCGAACTCCTACTATTTTTTTTATTTAGCTCAATTGAGCTTCTATCCAAAATTGCCTGTGATCTCTGACTGTGAAACTCAAGAGCGTACCTTTGAGGATCGCGATCAACTCGCGGCTGAATTTACCTACTTCTCTGATTGTATTCTGCAAGATAAAGACCCAGAGCCATCTGACACGGAAGGCTTGATTGATGTTTCGATCATTCAAGCACTTTATCAGTCAATTGAAACTGGTCAACTTGTGCAGATCCAAACTCGCGATGCCTGCGGCGGTAAACTACGCCATCAACGTTCCACATCGGCTCAAACTATTGAGCGTCCTCCTAATGACGAGAAGCCAGACTTGATTCATGCTACTGCACCTTCTGGGCAGTCGTAAGGTTGGTTTCAGAACGGGAATGCATTACTGAACGTGTTTGCTTACTCCAGTAGTCGTGCTATAAGTGAGACGTGTTAGGAACTTCCAAATAAAAAAATACCCAATTACTTCTTATGGAGGGCGTTTCGTCCGCCCTTGACTACGGGCGGGCGAAACGCCCCCCAGAGGATTGGATAATTTATTTATTGGGAGTCCCTTAACGATTGAGCCAACGTGACAGCTTTCTTGCCAAAAATGGCATGACCTAGTAGCTCTTGATGACAACAACTAATGTCAGATTGTGGTAATCTATTTTTGAATTTAGTTGGGTGTACCCGTTGATGGCTATACGTTTTGAGGAATTGAGCAGACTGGAATGAAAGAATTTTAAATTTTAAATTGACTTATGACTAATTACACATTACAAGCAAGTCGAGAATGGTGGTCACAACAATGGCTAGATTTGCTAGATTCCTATCGCTTTAAAAAGCGTTTAGAACGTGCGAGAAATTATGCTCGGCAAGGAAATGTTTTAAGCATCGAATTTAAAGGAGCAAAAGTATTAGCTAGGGTGCAAGGTAGTGAAGTAGAACCTTATAAAGTTTCCCTTTCCCTTGAACCATTTACCGATGAACAATGGGGTTATGTTATTGAAAGCATGTCCCAAAGGGCAATTTTTGCTGCCAAGCTACTAGCAGGAGAAATGCCACAAAATATAGAAGAAGTATTCACGGCAAATGGTCTTTCGATATTTCCATTTACCCTTGCTGATGTCCAAAGTAAATGCTCTTGTCCTGATAAAGCAAATCCCTGTAAACATATTGGCGCCATTTACTATCAGTTAGGCGATCGCTTCAGTGAAGATCCCTTTGTACTATTTCAATTACGCGGACGTTCCAAAGAGCAAATTATCAGCGATTTGCGTAAATTACGTAGAGCCAAGATTGAACCCAATACTACAGAAACGCCTGATGTTCAACAGTCAATTCCTAATAACAAATACTCGGTAAAAATTGACTCTTTCTGGCAATACAATGAGCCACTAGAGTCATCCTTGGTAGTGATTGTGCCCTCTAGCAGCGAGACGATATTGGATGTATTAGGAGCGATTCCCCTAGCAAAGGAAGAGGAAAATGCAGTAAATTCAACTTCGAGTGATGTGGTAATGAAATATTTGAATACCGTTTACAGAGATGTAAGCCAGAAGGCTGTTTTAGCAGCAATGAATGTAGGAGGAAGTTGAGAATAATTCGTAATTCGTAATTCGTAATGATGAATTAAATTGACTGGAATATTCTCGACTTAAAATTCTATCCTTTATAGGTAGAGTATTTCCCAATTCTGGCTCCTGACTCCTGACTCCTGACTCCTGACTCCTGATTTATTGTCCAAACTCAAGCCTAGCCTGTTCTACCAAATCAGCAGTCACAACATCTTGGCCTGCTTCACGAGCTAACTGTTCAATTCTAGCTTTAGCTTGAGAGCGGACAAAAAAGGGAATATTTTGTAGCTTTTCCTTAGCTTCAGATGTCCATCGCAAAGAATCAATAAAATTGGAATCATTCATAGATTAGTTACCTTGGCAAGTCGCTCACTTTAATTACATAGATTACTAATTTTCCTATAAAAAAAGCCCTTGCTTTTATGCAAGAGCCTTTAAATTAATAGTCAGTGATGAAATAAACTAATAAACTTTACAACCTAATCTAGGTCGTCCATAAACATCACTGGCTCAGTATCACGGTTAATTCCTTTCTCAAAACCACCAGCCGCAGCCCGTGCGCGACCAGCGTGCCACAAGTGACCAACTAAGAAGAAGAATCCTAGTACGAAGTGAGAAGTCGCCAACCAAGCGCGAGGAGATACGTAGTTGAAGGAGTTAATCTCGGTAGCCACACCACCTACGGAGTTCAGAGAACCCAGAGGAGCATGGGTCATGTATTCAGCAGCGCGACGAGCTTGCCAAGGCTGAATATCGTTCTTGATTTTTTCCAAGTCAAGACCATTGGGACCACGTAGAGGCTCCAACCAAGGGCCGCGGAAATCCCAGAAACGCATGGTTTCACCACCGAAGATGATTTCACCAGTTGGAGAGCGCATCAGGTATTTACCTAGACCTGTGGGGCCTTGGGCAGAACCGACGTTAGCACCCAAGCGTTGGTCACGAATCAAGAAGGTCAAAGCCTGGGCTTGAGAAGCTTCTGGACCGGTAGGGCCAAAGAATTCGCTGGGGTAAACGGTGTTATTAAACCAAACAAAGATTGAGGCAATGAAGCCCATCAACGACAGAGCGCCCAAGCTGTAAGAGAGATAAGCCTCACCTGACCAGATGGATGCACGACGCGACCAAGCAAAAGGCTTAGTCAGAATGTGGAAAATACCACCGGAAATTAAGATAAAGGCAATCCAGATGTGACCACCGACCACATCTTCTAAGTTATCGACGCTAATAATCCAGCCTTCACCACCGAAGGGAGACTTGATTACATAACCGAAGATAACTGCTGGGTTCAATGTCGGATTGGTAATAATCCGAACATCACCGCCGCCTGGTGCCCAGGTGTCATACAACCCACCAAAGAACATTGCCTTTGCTACCAACAGCAATGCACCGAATCCCAAAATAATCAGATGGAACCCGATGATGTTGGTCATCTTGTTCTTGTCTTTCCAGTCGTAACCAAAGAAAGAAGAATATTCTTCTAAGGTTTCTGGGCCACGAACGGCATGATAGATACCGCCAAAGCCAAGGACGGCTGAGGAAATTAGGTGGAGTACACCGACAACGAAGTAGGGGAAGGTATCAATAACTTCACCACCAGCACCAACACCCCAGCCCTGAGTGGCGAGGTGAGGTAACAGGATCAAACCCTGCTCATACATGGGCTTTTCAGGAATGAAGTGAGCGACTTCAAACAAAGTCATCGCTCCAGCCCAGAATACAATCAAACCAGCGTGGGCAACATGAGCACCCAGTAGTTTGCCAGATAGATTGATTAAACGTGCGTTACCAGACCACCAGGCAAACCCAGTGGATTCTTGGTCGCGTCCAGCGCCGCCTAAGATATTTGGTCTATTAGAGAGCGTTACCACGTGGTAATACCTCCTCAGGGAATACAAATTGTTCGTGGGGTTGATCTTGAGGAGCCATCCAAGCGCGGATACCCTCGTTCAGCAAAATGTTTTTGGTATAGAAGGTTTCAAACTCAGGGTCTTCCGCCGCCCGTAATTCTTGGGAAACGAAATCATAAGCTCGTAGGTTGAGTGCTAAACCGACGATGCCGACGGCGCTCATCCACAAGCCTGTGACTGGCACGAACAACATAAAGAAGTGCAACCAGCGCTTGTTGGAGAAAGCAATCCCGAAAATCTGTGACCAGAAACGGTTTGCCGTCACCATTGAGTAGGTTTCTTCCGACTGGGTTGGATTGAAGGCGCGGAAGGTGTTAGCACCATCACCATCTTCAAACAAGGTATTTTCTACTGTCGCACCATGAATGGCGCACAATAAAGCACCACCCAATACACCCGCAACACCCATCATGTGGAAGGGGTTGAGTGTCCAGTTGTGGAACCCTTGCAGGAATAGTAGGAATCGGAAAATTGCAGCCACCCCAAAGCTGGGTGCAAAGAACCAGCTTGATTGTCCCAAGGGGTACATCAGGAATACGCTGACGAATACTGCAATCGGAGCTGAGAAGGCGAGGGCGTTGTAAGGACGTATCCCTACTAGACGCGCAATTTCAAATTGCCGCAACATGAACCCAATCAAACCGAAGGCTCCGTGTAGGGCAACGAATGGCCACAAACCACCTAGTTGGAACCAACGGGTGAGGTCGCCTTGGGCTTCTGGTCCCCACAACAGCAATAGGGAATGTCCCATGCTGTCGGCGGGGGTGGATACTGCCACTGTCAGGAAGTTAGCACCTTCTAAGTAGGAGGAGGCTAATCCGTGGGTGTACCAAGAGGTGACGAAGGTGGTGCCGGTCAGCCAACCGCCTAGTGCTAGGAAGGCGCAGGGGAATAATAGTATCCCTGACCAACCTACGAATACGAAGCGATCGCGCTTGAGCCAGTCGTCGAGAACGTCAAACCACCCTCTACTAGGGGCGCGTCCAACTGCGATGGTCATCGGACTAAAATCCTCTTTTTTTACTAAAATTGCAACGTTTCTAAGGCATTACGGAAAGCCAATGTAACCGACTGCCGTGAGGAATTAACGTTTTTTTTGACAATCTCAACTGCTTTTAAGTAACTGAGATTCTGAGAGCTTACTGACTAGTTAAGTCATTATTTCTCAGGGTTATGACATTACACGTACCATCGGCTAGTAATCTAGCTTGTGGTAACTTAATGATTCTTAACTTATCACACTACTCAGGGTTTTTGCCTGATACACAAAAGCAAATTAGGCATGAAACACGAACCTTATAAATAATATGAATATCAGAAATTTTACAATTTGACACAACTTTTCTCAGAAATCTAAAAAAATTTAATGCAGATAGACGTAGGTAGGTAACTCATTTCAAGAGGTCAAAAAGAGGCAGGGAGAGGGTAGCAGGGAATAAGGGGGGTACAAGGGCAGGGAGAAAGAATTTTTATCAGCCATTGAGTGAAAAAATAGTACAACATTCCCTAAAAAATTATATCGGTAGCAGGAACATGGAAGGACGCAGTTGAGTTTTTGTCAACGATGTTTGGTAAAATGCGGATAGTCACTTCGCCGCCACGGTCGTTGATACACCTCTGGAAAACCTATGTGAAACGTTAGACAAGGAGAAAGGAAGTTGGCATATCTTGACTAATACAAATAGCCTAAGTGGTTTGTCCCGTAGTACAAGTAAGCCAGCATTATCCGGGACAGTAAAATTTGTAGGGTACAAAGTGAAAAATTCATAGTCTGCGGCAGGGTTCCCGTGGACTTCAAACATAGCTCTCCGTGCCTCCTAAGCAATAGCCGGATTGGCACAGGAACCCACCACTCTATGCAAAAGCATTCAGTGTGCGAGTATGTTACAGCGAGTATCTCACGGGCAATGGTAGTTCAATGACGACATCAACAACGATTAACAAAGGCGATCGCCTCCTGCACCAAAATGTTCTCGGTTCTCGTCGGTTCAGTAACTACTGGTGGGCAACTATCGTTACCTTGGGAGCAAGCGGCTTTTTATTGTCTGGAATATCCAGTTATTTAAAAGTTAATTTACTCATAGTTTCCGATCCCACTCAACTGGTATTCGTCCCCCAAGGATTAGTGATGGGGTTATATGGTGCTGCTGGCTTGCTATTAGCCACATACCTATGGCTAGTGATTGTATTGGATGTTGGAGGCGGTTACAACGAATTTGATCGGGAAACTGGCGCAATCAAAATTTTCCGTTGGGGGTTTCCTGGCAAAAACCGCCGAATTCAGATTGATAGCCGCATAGAAGATGTCCAATCTGTACTAATAGACGTAAAAGAAGGTCTTAACCCCCGTCGCGCCCTCTATCTACGCATTAAGGGACGACGAGATATACCCTTAACACGGGTTGGCCAACCGTTATCTTTAACAGAGTTGGAAACAGAAGGCGCAAAGTTAGCCCGCTTTTTGGGAGTGTCGCTAGAAGGATTGTAAGGTTACAGGTTATAGGGTACAGGGTACAGATTATTCCCTATCACCTGTTACCTGTCACCTCTCCCCTAATCCCAATACCCCTTAAAACGATAAGATACTCTGGTTAAATCGGTAACAGGCAATGCGGTTAAAAATTTCACAATTTTTGCTTTCTCTTGTGATTATCAGTGCCTTGATGTTGGGAGGATGTTCAACACAGCAAGTCGCTTCTAATAGCTCTTCTCCAAACTCGACTACTACCTCGGCCACAAGCGAGGCAAGCACCAAGGCAACTACTGAAGCAACATCTGCATCTCAAACTAGTAGTGAGAGTATTCCTGGAATTACAGATTTACCACGGCTCGAAGGCAAAGCTACTGTGGTGCTGACGGTTAAAGGTTCGCCGATTACTATCGAAGTAGATGGCACTGATGCCCCCATTACAGCTGGCAACTTCGTAGATTTAGTGCAAAAGGGTGTTTACGATGGTTTAGCTTTCCATCGAGTTGTGCGCGAACCCCAACCGTTTGTAGTTCAAGGGGGCGATCCTCAAAGCAAAGACCGGAAAGTTCCAGCAGATAGACTGGGAACCGGTGGCTATATTGACCCAAAAACGGGAAATGCTCGTTATATACCTTTAGAAATTAAAGCTAAAGGTTCAGATACTCCGATTTACAATAAACCATTTGATGCTACTGCTCAAGCTGTTGTATTGCCCCATAAACAGGGTGCAGTGGCGATGGCGCGATCGCAATCACCAGACTCTGCTTCTGCCCAGTTTTACTTTGCTTTAGCGGATCTAGCATTTTTGGATGGTAACTACGCCGTGTTTGGCAATGTCACTCAAGGCTTTGATATAGTCAACAAAATTCAGCAAGGCGATCGCATTGATTCTGCTAAAGTCACTCAAGGTGCTGAAAACCTGAAAACGCCTGGACAGTAGGAGAAATCAATTCAAAATTCAAAATTCAAAATGAAGAATTGAATGTTTGAATAGCGGAAGGTTCTTTACTCCTAAAATTCAGATTGGTTAAGGTTTGTGTCACTGGTATTGGTCTAGTTTCCGCTTTAGGTGGAAGCTTAGAGGATAGCTGGCGAAACTTAATCGCAGGTAAATCTGGAATTGGTTTACATCAACCATTTCCAGAACTTACACCACTTCCTCTAGGTTTGATTGGTGAACAACCATCTGAGTTGACAATGTTAACTCAGATGGTTGTTACTTCTGCTTTACAAGATTCTGGGTTAATTGCCCCTTTAGCTGATTGTGCTGTAGTTATTGGATCGAGTCGCTCTTATCAAGCGTCTTGGGAAATGCTGGCGCGGCAAATGTATAACGCGAAGAATTTCCCTGTGTCCTCTTTTGGAAATTGGCTAGATACATTACCTCATATAAATGCGATCGCAGCAGCAAGACAAATCGGCGCATCGGGGATAGTTTTGGCACCGATGGCAGCTTGTGCGACTGGAATTTGGTCTATTGCCCAAGCAGCTATGCTTATACAAACTGGGCAATGTCAACAAGCGATCGCAGGTGCAGTGGAAGCACCGATTACACCCTTAACTTTAGCTGGGTTTCAGCAGATGGGTGCTTTAGCGAAAACTGGGGCTTATCCCTTTGATTTGCATCGGGAAGGTTTAGTGTTGGGTGAAGGCGCAGCTGTGTTTGTCTTAGAATCAGCAGAGTTGGCAAAGCAGCGTCAAGCAAAAGTATATGGTGAAATTCTCGGTTTTGGCTTAACTAACGACGCATATCATAGTAATTCACCAGAACCAGAAGGTAAAAGTGCGATCGCTGCCATCAAACAATGTCTAGAACGTAGTAGTCTGACACCAGCCGATATCGATTACATTCATGCTCATGGCACAGCTACCCAGCTAAATGACCAAATGGAGAGTATGGTAATCCAGCGTTTGTTTCCTCAAGGCGTGGCAGTTAGTTCCACCAAGGGAAGCACAGGTCATACACTAGGGGCATCTGGAGCTTTAGGTGTAGCTTTTTCTCTCATGGCGCTAAAGCATCAAATATTACCGCCTTGTTTAGGTTTGCAGCAACCAGAGTTTGATTTAGATATCGTGACAGCAGCGCGTCTAAGCAAAATCCGGCAGGTATTATGTTGCAGTTTTGGCTTTGGTGGACAGAATGCCGCGATCGCTTTAGCAAGGTAAAAAATAGGGCTTGGGATGCACATCTATGCACCCCTACAGCCGATTAATGGTATTACTGGGTGTATACATTCAAATTTAAGTAACAGCAAATACTTTTGCTAACTTCATCGAAATTGGTAGCAAGATTAGAACGAATAAACCGTAATACAAACCAGCAAAACCAGATGCAACGGTTGCATCTAAGACTATTAGAGATAAAACACCTATTTTCACAGCATTGCGGATATTTTCGGCTATCGGTTCCCGCGCAGCTTTGATAAAGTTAGGTAAGATTCTGATAGCTAATAAAATAGCAAATGGTAAGGCTGCGATCGCTGTATACTCATCCACTAATCCTAAAGCTAAAACTGCCGTCAAAACTATTGCAATTAGCAGTAATGCTAGTACTCCCGTAATCTTCTTACCTCCGTGAACTTCACCCTGACTAATTGCGGTGATAGCAGCAATATAAAGAATAGGAATCAGTGCTAAATACCAACGTTCTCCGATTATTTCTGGTACAGCACTTACACCTAATAATAAGTTACTGCCACGGCACAAACCCATATTTAAAGGGCCGAAAAAAGGATGATGTTTGGCGAGTGAGTTATAGAGGAGGCATGAAAGAGTTATAAAAATAGCGATCGCAGCACTCAACAATGATACTTGAAAGGCAGCTATAATCCCGATGGCAAACAGTATACTCCCCAATAAAATAGCATTTTGACGAGATACGCGACCACTGGGAATTGCTCTATTTGGTCGCTCTTTTGCATCTAATTCCGCATCAAAAACATCATTAAAAACTATACCACCGCCGTATAAACCAGTTGTAGCCAATAACAACCAAGCTAATGGAATTAGTATGGCAACAGTTGCTTCGCCATTAATTAATTTAGTAAAAATTATTCCAGAGCCAGAAGCAGCAAAACCAAGAAGAATATCCGCCCAAGCAGTAACAATATTAGCAGGACGCATCAATTCCAGATAACCCCGCCAGCTTTGAAAATTTAAGCTTGCAACATTCACTTATCTGCCTCCATGCCTAGTAACTTTCCAAAATAAACCGCACATTACAGATGAACCAGATATTTGTACACTCCTCACTCCCAATTTTCTACTCAATCAACACATAATCTGAAACTGATTTGATTCCTGGTTCTTGTCCCCGTAGCACAGAATTTCCACTGAACAACTGACGCTGATCAACAGATTGGGGATTAAGCCAATCTGAAGCTTTCATCTGCCCAGTTTGACTGTAAGCAGCCAAGGCATTCTCATAACAAACTGCTTGCACATGTTCTTCAGGAATGCCCCTATCTAACATCAACTGAGCCGTTTTTGGTACTGCTAAAGGATCGCTAATACCCCAATCAGCGCTACTATCTACAATGATGCGATCGCACCCATACTTACGGACAACTTCTACCATCCGGGCGTTACCCATCTTCGTCTGTGGGTAAATCGTGAAAGCTGCCCAAAAACCTCGTCCTAATACTTCTTCAACAGTTTCTTCGTTGTTGTGATCGATAACTACTTGTGAAGGATCTAAACCATATTCAATACAGCGATCCATACTCCGACTAGCACCCGCCTTCTTATTACGGTGAGGAGTATGAATTAGTACCAACGTATCGAGTTCTTTGGCTAATTCTAACTGTTGACAAAAGTACTTATCCTCTGCTTCTGTCATATCGTCATAGCCAATTTCACCAATGGCAACAACTCCTTCTTTACAGGCATAAAGTGGTAGCAGTTCCATAACTTCAGCTGCTAGCGCTTCATTGTTAGCTTCTTTCGGATTTAAGCCGATTGTGCAGTAATGCTGGATGCCAAACTGACTAGCACGAAACCGTTCCCAGCCTACGAGACCACTGAAATAGTCTTTAAATGAGCCGGCATTAGTTCGGGGTTGTCCTAACCAAAAGGCTGGTTCAATAACGGCGACAATTCCATATTCCCGCATCACTAAGTAATCGTAAGTAGTACGGGAACACATGTGAATGTGAGGATCAATAAACATCATGGTTTTAATGATTGAGCATGGGGCATTGGGCATTGAGAATGAGGCATTGGGCATTGGGCATTGGGCATTGGGCATTGGGCATTTTCCTTGTCCTCCTCGTCTCCCTCATCTCCCTTGTACAGACGCGATTAATCGCGTCTTCCTCCATTCCCTTTTATTTGTAAACAAAGAGGCGTTAGCGCAGCTCGCCGCAGGCATCGCGGCTAAAACTGCTCCAAGTCAGATTACCTTGTTGAATGGATGACTGTAAATCTGGGTAATGAGAAAGTAATGCTTGCGCTTGTGGTAAGGGAGACTCAGCACAAGCTAAGGCTGCTGCTTCTTGCTCGTCTATAGCCCCATTAGCCAGTACTTTTTCTAAATCTGTGATGATGGCGTTATCGGCAAACCGCCCTACAGGTCGCCAAAGTTCTGGCGTAACTGAGCGTTTAGCTGCCCAACGTTCATGGGCATAGTCTGCCAACATCCTCGCCAATTCTGGGTTAGCACGCCGATCTAGACCCCAAATTAGATGCAACGGACTGCCAACAAACACAGCCTTCAGCACCATCTGATTCCAGGCAGCATTATCTAAATAATTCGCTGGATAAGGGTTACGTAGTGCTATGGCTTGGAATACATTGCTCATATTGCTGCGAATTCCCTCAGCAGTACGATGGCGATGTAACTCTGGATGTGGTAGCAGCGGCAAACTTTGATAAAGGACAACTAACTCCCCCATATCGGCAGTGGAGAAGACTCGATCGAGCGATCGCACATAGCCCTCAGCATCATCGTGGGGCAAAGCTAAAAGCAAAAGTGTGCGACCTGCTTGATCTACACTCCAATTACCAGGATACCAGCCAGGAATCAGATCCTCTGCTGCTTCCAAATCCTGGAATGTTAGCTGCAAATCCTGTTTACCTAGATAACGCGGCACAGCACTAAAAGCCGTAAAAAACACTCGTTCAGCAGCACCGCTAGCAATCTGTGCCTGCTTCTGTTCCAACCAAGTAAAAGCTTTCTCTGAAACAGACTTTAACAGCCAGTGATGCAGTAATTTGTTTACTTTACTCATGATAAATTCAGGATAAGTTGCCCAACTTCTTTGTGACAACCAAGTATAAAATATAGCACTAAAATTGATTTTTTGGGTTTGAAGCAGTTAGATAATATACTACTAGAATTATAACTTCACTGAATCTATAAAAATATCCTGACTTTAAAGAAGATACTGTAAAGATACCATTTTGATTAGATAAATCCTAAAATTATCTTACGGAAAAAAATTAGAATTTTATGTAATAATGATCTCCATTACTAACCTTAGATATCAAGCATAGGCATCAATATAAATTGTAAATTTATCTTAATTTGAATTTATCTGTTAGGCAAAGACACTTCAAAAGTATGATTATTTTAATAAATAGATTTGTCTAGTAATTTATCTAAAAATTGAATTACATAATGGATTTATTCTATTTGTATTGCTATTAACTTTAATTGCAATAATGTGTTGATTTACAGTTACTTAAAAAGTAATAATATTCAAATGGTTATTCAACAAAAAAGCGCTCTGAATCTACAACCAATTAACCAATGTGTCCGTGTTACCTTCAATTATGATGTTCACTTCACTAGAGGTCTGTTTCAGTTAGATAATCCTTTACTTGCACAAGCGATCGCCGCAGATGGAGAGACAACTCCAAAACAAGTACTAGCAGTGGTAGATGGAGGATTTTTACAGTATCAAGATGGGCTGTTAAAAAAATTATCAGTCTATGCCCAATGCTATGAGGATATAATAACACTGAGCGGTGAGCCGATAGTAGTTCCAGGTGGAGAAGCAGTCAAGAACGATTCTAGATTTATAGAGCAAATTCATCAGCGGATCAATGCAGCTGGATTATGCCGTCACTCCTACGTCTTAGCAATTGGAGGTGGAGCTGTTCTAGACATGGCAGGATATGCAGCAACAACCGCTCACCGAGGAATTCGGCTGCTACGAGTACCGACAACAGTATTAGGGCAAAATGATTCGGGTGTAGGAGTAAAAAACGGAATCAATGCCTTCGGGAAGAAAAACTTTTTGGGTACATTCATGCCACCTTATGCAGTCTTGAATGACTTTGATTTTCTTATTAGTCTCGACGATCGAGATTGGCGATCGGGCATTGCAGAAGCTGTGAAAGTAGCGCTGATTAAAGATGCAGATTTCTTCGATTTCATTATGACTAATGCCGATAAATTGGCTAATCGAGACATGGACATAATGGAAAGACTGATCTATCGTTGCTCTCAGTTGCACTTAGAGCATATTGCTGGTAGTGGCGATCCCTTTGAAATGGGTTCATCGCGTCCTTTAGACTTTGGACACTGGGCTGCTCATAAACTAGAGCATTTAACTAATTACAGCTTACGTCATGGTGAAGCTGTAGCGATCGGCATCGCTTTAGATACAACCTATTCATATTTAACAGGGCAACTCTTGCAATCAGAGTGGCAAATGGTTCTAACTACACTCAAAAAATTAGGCTTTACTTTGTACGTATCAGCACTGACAGAGCAATTAGATCAACTAGATCATCCGCATTGTCTGTTTAGGGGGCTTACGGAATTCCGCGAACATTTGGGAGGAAAATTGACAATTACGCTTCTCCAAGGAATCGGAGAGGGAATAGAAGTTAATCAGGCGGATTTGTCTTTGTATAGAGATGCTATTTTGATGCTGCAAGATTGGGAAATTTTGCATTGATTCTCCATTGGGTGCAATTAGCAGAAGCGATGTTTAACAACAAGCCCAGAGGTGGAGAGTAAGATTTTCTTCACCTTTGCCTAATTGCGATTATTTTATGCAAATATACTGCTTAATTTTTAAAGCGATCGCTACTTCGTGGTTCTCAAAAATATCGGCTCTTCAGTACTTGTTATGCTAAATACGTCTGTAAATTAGCTTAAAATCCTTGCTGGGCAATAATAACAGCCGTCACTCTTAGCGCTTGAGGCAAGATTTTTGAAATTGAAGCTATAACTCCCTGTAAGGCTTGATTTTCAAGGTAAGTGACGGACTTTAATTAAAAGTTCAGCATAATACGTACTGAAGAACCAAAATATCTTCGGTTACTTGATCCTTAAATGATACTATCCTAATTAGCATGATGACACGGTTATCATGCTACCAAAAACTGAGTAGCATTATAGTCCTCTGATAAATCCTCATCTCCTTTATCTCCTCAGCCCCCCTTGGTGTTCGCAATGAAAACCTCGATGCTCCCAAGCTTGCATATCTACATCAGTAAGTTTTGTGACATTTGAGCATTGCGGTTGAATAATTTGACTTAAAATCGCCCAAAATAAGCTGCGTATTATATCTAATCCAGTTTTAGTCCAAGATTCCCGATTACCAGGAATACCCAATTCTTGAACAATTTCTGGCTCTACCCAAATACCATGAGCGCCAAAAAGAATCTGTGCCATCCATTTAGCTCTGGGTAAATGACTTGGCGAGGTAATCAACATGACTTTATGCACTCCCCAACGGCGCAGAATTGGAATACTATAATAAAAATTTTCAAAGGTAGAATTCGCGCAGTTTTCTAACCAAACGTTTTGTAACTCTGCTAATTCCGCCTCAAAAATTAAGCGTATACAGGGATCTGGGGAACCATGAGAAATTAAAATTGGGGTTTGTGGGTATTGTCTTGCTAATTGGGCAACATAAGTTTCTCGACGAATACTGCCACCCAAGACAAAGAAGGCATCTATTGGCTGCGAAGAAGCAAAAAGTAAGGTTATAGTAGTGAAAATCAGCCAAACACCCAGGACAACATACAATCCACCACTGAGTTTTTGTAACAATTGCCACAAATTAACAGATTTTTTTTTAATAGAAATTAATGATTTGATGGTAAATTTGCGTTTCATGACTTAAGTAAGAAAAACTGATTTTATTACTGTCTAACAGTACTGCAATTCAGTGAGCAAAGTGCTATCTTATAAAAGTAATCTTGAATGCAAACATGACGCTAATTAAAGTGTCACATGCTCAGTATAGCCTTCCGGAGAAGACTAACAAACTGAGAAATCATTGTTAACAACTAATGCGGCATTTTTGGCATCATTTAAGGATAAAAATGATGAAGGAAAATTGTTGATTCTGGGGTATAAAAACTTAAAAATTTCTGGAAAGCCTGATTGCTAAACTGTCAACAACACAATTATTCCAGCTAAGTATACATGAACCAATCTGCGAAAAGTTACTCACCGCTCCAAGTAGCCTTGATTGGTGGAGCGATCGCCACAACTGCTACCATGTCTGTGTTCGGCCCCGCTTGGACTCGTGGTGTCCGTGCTGCTCTAGCCCTACAAGACAGCCCAAAAGTGATAGTTGACCAAGTTTGGCAACTGGTAAATCATGAATATGTTGATGGTAAATTTAATCAACAAGATTGGCAAGCAACTAGGCAAAGCCTGTTGAGCAAAGACTACTCTTCTAAGGAAGAAGCATACACTGCCATCCGCGAAGCTTTACAAAAATTGGGAGATCCTTACACTCGGTTCATGGACCCCCAACAATTTGAAGCTCTAACTAGCCAAACATCTGGGGAAGTCTCTGGGATTGGCGTTCGGATGGAAGTGAACGAAAAAACTCAGCGCCTCACCGTTGTCGAAGCCATAGAAAATTCTCCGGCGCTGAAAGCTGGGATCAAAGCAGGCGATGAAATTTTGGCAATTGACGGCAAATCCACTCTCAAAATGAAAGTGGATGATGCCTCGAAGCTAATCCGTGGTAAAGCGGGTAGTCCCATCAAGCTACGACTGGGACGGGCGGGGCAAAATGCCTTTGATTTGAAGCTGACAAGAGCAAGTATTGAAGTCCCAACAGTACGCTATACCCTCAGACAAGAAGGGAACCGCCGCGTTGGCTATATCCGTTTGCGAGAATTTAGCGCCCACGCCGCAGACCAAATGCAACGAGCCATCCGCGATTTGAACACTAAGAAAGTTGATTCTTATGTGTTGGATTTGCGGGGAAATCCTGGCGGTTTGTTGCAAGCGAGTATTGAAATTGCTCGTATGTGGTATAATGACGGCGGAATTGTCAAGACAGTAGACCGTGTGGGCGGCACTGAGGAAACTAAAGCTAATCGCACTGCTTTGACAAATCGTCCTTTGGCGGTCTTAGTGGATGGGAATTCAGCTAGTGCTAGCGAAATCCTCACAGGGGCACTCAAGGATAATAAGCGGGCGGTAGTTGTAGGTGGTCAAACTTTTGGCAAAGCCCTAGTACAGTCAGTTCATGAACTCGCAGATGGTTCCGGCTTGGCTGTCACCATAGCCCATTACTACACCCCGGCGGGAACAGATATTAACCATAAAGGGATTGCTCCAGACATCAAGCTAGATTTGACAGAAGCACAAGAGCGTCAATTGGCTTCTAATCCAAATTTAATCGGAACTAAGAGCGATCCCCAATATGCTCGGGCGATCGCAATTCTATCAAATAACAACTTTGCCCAGCCGCCAGCAAATCAACCGACTCGACCCATGAGCCGCGCCGATAACCTGAAATTTTAAATTGACGCGAATGATTTGTTACCAGGTGTTTATATAGTAGTATTCCCAAATCCAGATTTTTGGAGTTATGAAAACTGCTTGATATGCCGTTCCAGGATTTTGGTTTGGGAATACTAGCTACTAATCCCATCTCCAAAATCTCAGATTTATGAATCATCAGCCAGTTGATGCAACCGCTGTCACCAGATTTTTACCAATGGTGTCGGTGGTTGTTCCTATTTATAACGGTGAGGCGGATTTACCAGAGTTAATCAATTGTCTGTTGTCTCAAACTTACCCAAAAGACCGGGTAGAATACTTGTTGGTGGACAATAACAGTAGCGATCGCACTCTCACCATCCTCAAAACATCTGCCGAAAATTGCCCAATTACAATTCGCCCCTTGAGTGAGAACCAAATTCAAAGCTCTTACGCTGCTCGTAATACTGGGATTCGCTCTGCTACGGGTGAAATTATGGTTTTTACCGATGCAGATTGTCGCCCACAACCGCAATGGTTAGATACACTCATTCAACCTTTTGTCAACCCAGAAGTGGTAATTGTTGCTGGAGAAATTTTGGCACTACCAGGCACAACTCTGCTAGAACAACACGCAGACCGTCAAGAAACTTTATCGCAAAAGCATACCCTTAAGCATTCCTTTCGTCCCTATGGTCAAACGGCTAATTTGGCGATTCGGCACATTGCCTTTGAAAAAGTGGGTTTATTTCGTCCCTATCTAACTACTGGTGGCGATGCTGATATTTGTTGGCGAATTTTGGGGGAAAACATCGGGCGTTTGGAATTTGCCCCAAATGCGATCGTTCAGCACCGCCACCGCGCTACACTTCAAGAACTACAAAGTCAATGGCGGCGTTATGGACGCTCAAATCGCTATCTGCACGAACTGCACGGTGTAGATTTAATGCGAGAGATGACACCCAAAGAATACGGCTATCGTTTGGCACGTTGGTTATTGAAGGAAATTCCAAGAGATATTAAAAAGGCGTTGGCGCAGCCCAACCCAGGCATCGCTGGTCAAGCCACCCTTATAGATTTATTAAGTACTCCCATTGGTTTGTTCACAGCTAGGGCGCGTACTGTTGGACAAAGAGACGCCAAGCTCCCAGAGAATGCCAAGATAATTGCTCGACTGTAATGAAGAAAAAAGGCGTTGCTGATTAGATGTATAAATCTTGGTGTAGAGACGTTGCAATTGCTAATCTCTACAAAGGTTTTAAAATCACGCAAAATCGTTTTCATACCTGAATTCAGTAACGCCTAAGCAAAAACGCTCTTGTCAGCCCAGAAGCATTGACTGAGAGCCTTATTCTTTCCTTAGCTCACAAAAGCGAATGTATCTTAAGAAGTATTTTCAAAAATGGATAAAGCAAATATGCTGTTATTGATGAACTTTTAACTTTAGTACCTTGTATTTAATAAAATAAGAGTTTCAGTAGGTAGGGCTTGTTGCCACTTAGCAGTTTGGTTGTTATAAGACAAGTTTTTGGCACTCAATAAGATGAAAAGTTGATTGAGGCTGCACAAATTTGATTGCTTCCTCATTATTGAGAAATTAAGTTAGTAAATCAAAAAACCAAGTTCTGTCATATTTATTTATAGAGTGTCCGCTCTTTCAAGTAACCTTCTCTCCTTACCTGCTCAATAGCGTCTGAAGTCTTGAGGAAAGCATGGGGTTTGCTTCCCCTGGTATTTTCAGTCACAGCTACGCTTCATAGTTTTGTGAGTTGAGCAACATGAAAGCGGATGGATTTAATCAACAGATAGATAAATTGTGCTCACAAATACAGGGACTATTAAATTGCTATGGAACTAAGCTGAACTCACAACAGGAGATGATAACAGACGCTTACGAGGAACTTAACACCGCAATGGAAGAACTATTGACAGCTTCCGAGGAGTTAAAGGTAACACGAGCAGCAGTAGAGAAAGAGCGCCAGCGTTACCAAGATTTGTTCGAGTTTGCTCCAGATGGTTACTTGGTAACTGATATCAACGGGACAATCCAAGAGGCTAACCATGTAGCAGCAACTTTGCTTGGTGTCCAACAAAAGTATCTAGTAGGTAAACCATTAATTCTTTTTATTGCTCAACAAGACCGCCAGTACTTTAGCTCTCAAATAAACAATTTGCAAGAGATACTGAACTGGGAAATTCACCTACAGCCACGGAGAGGAAAGCCTTTCCCTGCTAATGTGAAAGCGTCTGTAGTATACGACCTTGGGGAGAAGCAACTTGGCTGGCGTTGGCTGCTGTGCAACATCAGTGAACGCAAACAAGCTGAAGAAATGTTGTACCGAGCTTACAGTGAGTTAGAAATACGGGTGGCGGAACGGACAGCGGAACTGGTAAAAGCAAATCAGAAATTGCTAAATGAAATTACAGAACGTAAAAAAGTCGAGTCACAACTACTGCACCTTGCTTTTCACGATACACTGACAGGTCTGGAAAACCGTGTTGCATTTATGAACCGCCTAAAACATGCGATAAATTATTCAAAACGGCATTCAGATTATCTATATGCTGTACTATTTATCGACCTAGATCGGTTTAAGGTAATCAATGACAGCCTGGGACACCTAAATGGAGACCAATTGCTGCTTGCTATTGCAAGTAGACTACAAATATGCATACGCTCCATAGATACAGCGGCACGACTTGGGGGAGACGAATTTACAATCCTGCTTGAGGGAATCCAGGATATGTCAGACGCCATCAAAGTCGCTGAACGGATTCAGAAGGAACTGACATTACCCTTTGAGCTTGACGGACAAGAAGTCTTCATTACGGCAAGTATTGGCATCGCGTTGAGTTCGACAGTAGACTATCAACACCCAGAAGAACTGTTGAGGGATGCAGATACAGCAATGTACCGAGCCAAGGTGCTAGGCAGAGCGCGTTATAAGCTATTCAACTCAGATATGTATGCTAATGCTCTGGCGAGATTGCAGTTAGAAACCGATTTGCGCCGAGCAATTGAACGCGAAGAATTTCGGGTTTATTACCAACCGATTGTTTCGCTCACTAGTGGCTCTATTGTCGGTTTTGAGGCTCTACTGCGCTGGCAGCACCCAGAGCGTGGTCTGCTTAATCCAGCAGATTTTATTCCCCTAGCAGAGGAAACTGGACTAATTTTCTCCATTGGCAAATGGGTGTTGCATGAAGCCTGCCGCCAGATGCAAGTTTGGCGAGTATGCCATTGTTTTAAATTACTAGAGAAAATTAGTGTTAATCTCTCTGTCAAGCAATTTTCTCAGCCAGATTTGATAGAGCAGATTGGGCAAATTTTGCACTCAACTGGCCTTGATGCTGGCACTCTAATGCTAGAGATTACTGAAAACGCAATTGTGGAAAATGGTGATAAGGTAACTGCCGCAATCTTACAACTTCAAAAGATGGGGATTGAGTTATCAATTGATGACTTTGGTACGGGCTATTCCTCATTAGGTGGTCTTTATAACTTTCCGATTAGTGTGTTGAAAATTGACCGTTCTTTCATCAGCCTGATGGGCACTAATAATAATAATTTAGAAATTATTGAGATAATTGTCACCTTGGCACACAAGCTAGGTGTGGATGTGCTTGCCGAAGGGGTAGAGACAAAAGAGCAACTATTACTTCTAAGAAAGTTAAACTGTCAATATGGCCAGGGACATTTTTTCTCCGTTCCGTTAAATAGCTCGGTGGCAGAGGCATTAATTATGGAAAATCCTCAATGGTAAGGGTTATTTAAAATCCTGAGCATAGTTTTGTCTAGTCTAGGCGCTATTAAAATTTGGCATATAGCTATTGGAGACTGTTTTACTATATTGGTTGCTCAGTCTGAGCCACGACAAGCAAACTCTCCTCGGTGGTAGCCAAGATGAAACCATCAACTGTTGGGATCTTACTACAGGGAAATGTTGGACAACTTTGCAGGCAGCCCGTCTCTATGAGACACGATGGTTAATGCAGCGATAGGGTTGATAGGAGGCAGAGATGTCAACTTTAAAAGCTTTAAAGGCGGTAGGGGTGAATTCAAGTTGCTCAATGCCTACCAACTTTCGCTAAATTGGAAAAAGGAAAACTCAAGGTAATCTTAAATGTCAGCACAATTGTTACTGGTGGATGATGAACCAGGGATACGGGAAGCCGTGAAAGACTATTTGCAAGAGAGCGGTTTCAGCGTTCAAGTCGCCAGTAACGCCCTTGAAGGTTGGGAATGGATGCAGATGAATACACCTGATTTAGTGATTTCCGATGTGATGATGCCTCAAGTGGATGGCTATCAGTTTCTGAAGCAACTACGGGAAGACCCCCGTTTTCAAGCACTCCCAGTAGTATTTTTAACTGCTAAAGGTATGACAGGCGATCGCATTCAAGGCTATCACGCTGGTGTTGATGCCTATCTACCCAAACCCTTTGACCCAGACGAGTTAGTGGCTATAGTCGAAAATTTGCTAGCGCGTCGCGCCGCTAAGGCTGCGAGTACGGGAGATGACGCTGAAACCCCCGATCTTGCTGAACTAGCCAATCAGATTGCCCAAATAAAGGCATTGTTAACTCAAAGAAATGCTATTTCCCAATCGCCAGCGCCTTTTAAAATTGATTTGACTCCCAGAGAACAAAGTGTTTTAAATTTGGTCGCTGAAGGGTTGATGAACAAAGAAATCGCCCGTCGCTTAGAAACCAGCGTCCGCAATGTAGAAAAATACGTCAGCCGTTTGTTTAGTAAAACTGGCACCAATAGCCGTACAGAGTTAGTTCGTTTTGCTCTCGAACACGGTCTTGCTAAATAGGCATTGGGAATTGTACTTGTACTCACCGTTCGCGTTGTAGAGTCTCTTAGAGAAGCCGTTGACGCAACCTCTGGTAGGGAAGTATTGGGTCTGGAGAAGAGACAAGCTAGACAAGGTGGACAAGGAAGAAGGGAGAGACTTGTCCCCTTGTCCCCTTGTCTCCCTCATCTCCCCTGCCTCTAGGTAATTGATCATAGCTAACTGGGTGCTAAACCATAACCTATTACCAGTAATAGATAAAACATAAGTATTTCAGCAAATCAGGCACTTAGCTTAAGCAAAAAGCTAAAAGGAAGGTTATTTATTTTTACTTTGGTCTTTTAGATTTTCATTTGATTTGCGCCTGTTGTCCAATTCCCCATCTGTAAAGATACAGGGTTTTATTATTCTGCAATGTTTTGATAAAAACTCGGTAAAATGCACCCGGCTGAATTTGCTTTCAGATTCTACCAGTACCCTTTGCTACAAAGTTTTTAATAGCGGAAACTGTTCCTGGGACTTTGTGCTGCTAAATAAGACTTTCACAAGGTAGAAATCAAAATATTTTATGAAATCTACTGACTGCTTAGTTTTTATGGCAACGGGGGTATGGGATCAACATTTGATTTGATGCCCAATTCACGTTTTTCATTACTTAAATTACACCTTTAGGTTGGAGAATTTTCCGCGACATTACGCAAGCGCATTAGCTGGCGTCGCATTTGAGGCGAGGCTTTAAACTCAGATACTTCCTGGGCTTTAACGGACGCTTGTAGCGTTTCTAGAAAGTCATCAGAACCTTCGGTTAAAGCATCAAGTAGCACTTGTAAGAGTTGTTCGCGATCGCTCAATAGACTTTTTTCCTCAATCAACCGGAATTTGAGATGTATTTCACACTCATAAACACCTACTTCGAGATTATTTATCTGGCGTGGTAATGCTTTGGAGTTCATAGCTATTGAGATTCCTTTACTTGGTTGTCATGAGGGTAAGGAGGTAGATGTCCAGCAAAAATTCTTTATATCTCTTTTGAATCCAAAGTGCTTGAATTAAGAATTTTTCTTCATCAATCACCTTTGTATTCCATTTCACTCTCCTGTGGTGTATTTTCAAGCTAGATTTTCGGTGTCTAGATTTTGACGTTTCTGTGCCAGATGTAGCTTATGGTAAGCCATAACTATTATTCAGTTTTTAAGATTCTACACAATAAAGTTTCTGTAAGAAGTTGTTCAACCTTTTTAAAGGTTTTTACATCAACTTTATGTGAACGTCAATAACAGTTTGACTTGTTACTCTAATTTTGGTGTTTATACGTAAGTAAAACCGCTGATTTTTTTTGAGCTTATTAATGCCAGCAGTAGATGTAGCACGATTCAGTGAAATTACTTGATGTACGTTTTTTGCAATATAAAATTCAGGATAAATTGCTCGGCATAATTATTAATGTCAAAACTTTTGTTCTCTATAAAAAAAGCACACAGAGCAAATTATTCCTGCTGAGTGCCTTATCCTACCGTCTTTTAGACTTAATCAAGCCCAAAAATCTTAGCAGTAAGTCAGATTTGTAGACCAAATGAAAATACTCTAACAATTAATTTTTACAGAAAAATAATTCGACTACTGTCAGTACTAGCAGTTAAATATATCTTCAACTCATAACACAAGTAGCAAACTCATCAGCAAAGGTGATATTTTTACTTATGCCCATTCAATGTACCCTTTTAAAACAGCATTCAAAGCTTTTAAATTGAGAGCATTCAAGCTCGGATATAAGGTCTACAATAATTTCAGTGTAATCCACGCAAATCTTACACCTTTTTATGGATAACCCGATGCTGCTCAAGTCCACAACCAGGCATATCCGCATTTTTGCAGGTGAAATTGACCGGGATGGCGATCTAGTTCCTAGTCAACAAGTCTTAACCTTAGATGTTGACCCAGATAACGAATTTAATTGGAATGAAGATGCACTGCAAAAAATTTATCGAAAATTTGATGAACTAGTAGAAGCATCTAGTGGCGCAGACCTCACAGACTATAACTTGCGCCGTGTGGGGTCAGACTTAGAGCATTATCTGCGATCGCTTCTGCAACTCGGCGAAGTTAGCTACAATCTTTCTGCCCGTGTTACTAATTACAGCATGGGAGTTCCTCAAGTTGCCATTGACGACAAGCAATAAGCCAATGAGTTGGTAGCGGGCTGCCTGAACCCTTCTGTACAAAGATTGCTGAGTTAAAAGTGTCTCTGCTGAAAGTGGAAAAATTCATCCAGCGTATTTCAGGTAAATAAAGTACAAGGGTAGGGGCACAACATGTTGTGCCCCTATGATTGTCTGTACTTCTTAACTCAGCACTGGCTAACCCCCCCTGCCACTAACAGCAGTCCGAAAGAGATTTTAGAGTCACTGCATTTATCAGGTACTTTTGCCAAAATTAATATTTGCTATTCTTAATTCTTAAATTAAAGTTAATTCTTGCTATCCTACTTATAAACTAAATAAATACCAACATTCTCTGCCTGTTAATGATGGGGTAATTTAGTAAAAACAAATCGCGCAGTTATGCTTGGGTTATGCTGTGGTGACAGGGTTGGAGTTAGTTGCTTTGGCGATGAAGAGTCACAGGGCAATAGAAGCTATGATTAGGCTGTAGGGTTGAGTTAGGAGCGTATTTTTTGGATTCGGATAAAGTATTAGCACCTGCTGATATCCGCCAGCTAAAATCATCATCTAAAGTCTGGGTATGTCAAGTTTAAGAAAGATGAGCGGTCTAGATTGTCCCTACTAATGCTATTAAAGAAATTGCCAATCGCTGATCGGTGCGAAAAATATGGAAAATGACGCGGCAACGCTCTACTGTCCAAACGAAAATTGTCAGGCTGCCAACCCCCTGACTCACAAGTTTTGCCAGCGATGTTCGACGCCTCTACCCAAAACTTATCTCTGGGCTGTGGTAGATAGCCCAAGTGTGGGTAGCCCTGGAGAAATATTAGCCGATCGCTATTTAATCCTTGATAAATTTGTTCTTTTAGATACGAAGCCTGGTTTATTAGCGCTAACGCCTGAGTTAGATAATTTACAGCCTCTAAAAGCCTACCTGAGACTGATTCCCTACCGTTTACACGTACCGCAGGTATATGGAGTGCTTTTTGTTGCTGATGGGTCTTCACACCGAGAAATATTACTTTTAGAAAAACCGCCACTATTAGTAGATGACACTATCCAACAAGTGCATTTGGGCAGCGAGTTAACTACTGCTTGGCATGATGCAACATCAATGCGCCAACTGAATTGGTTATGGCAAATAGCTCATCTGTGGCAACCTCTTGTGAGTGAAGGTGTCGCCTCTAGCTTACTTGACTCTGATGTGTTACGGGTGGAAGGATCGTTAGTCCGGTTGTTGGAATTGCGTTTTGACAGCGCCACATCACCAGAATTGCCGCAATTAGGTGAATTTTGGCAGCAGTTGGTCAGCACCGCCAAACCAGCGATCGCGGAATTTGTCGATCGCGTTAGCCTGGCTTTAATTCAGGGAGAAATTAATTCCACCGATCAATTAATCGGAGTTTTAGATCGGGGACTGGCTGGGTTAGGGCGATCGCAAACACCCACGATCCAAATTATCACCAAAACCGACACCGGGCCAAGTCGTCAACGTAACGAAGATGCCTGTAGCCCCCCCAGTGGAACTCTTGTGAGCAAACCACCCCAGCCAACAGCCTTAGCAATTGTCTGTGATGGCATCGGTGGGCACGAGGGCGGCAATGTCGCCTCAAATTTAGCCATTGAAACAATCCAGCAGCAGGTACAGCAACTAACAAAGGTTCCCTACGACCACATAGACCCTTCAATGCTGCTGAATGACCTAGATAAGGCAGTGGCAATGGCCAATGACAAAATCAGTCAGCGCAATGACAGTGAAAATCGCCAAGGGCGTCAACGCATGGGCACGACTTTAGTCATGGCATTGCCTGTTGCTCATGAAATGTACATTACCCACGTCGGTGATAGTCGTGCCTACTGGATTACACGACACGGCTGTTATCAAGTTACCCTTGATGATGATGTCGCCTCCCGTGAAGTGCGACTAGGTTATGCCATTTACCGCGAGGCAGTGCAACAGAGTGCCGCTGGCTCTCTCGTCCAAGCTTTGGGGATGGGTTCTAGCACTTCATTGCATCCCACTTCGGGACGATTTATGCTCGATGAAGATGCTGTTTTTCTGCTCACATCCGATGGTTTGAGTGACTTCGATCGGGTAGAGGAGTACTGGGAAACAGAAATCTTGCCAATTTTAATTGGGGAAGCAAATATAGCAACTGTTGCCGATAGATTAGTCGAAATTGCTAATACTAAAAATGGACATGATAATGTCACCGTCGCTTTAGTTCACTATCAAGTCCAATATTGGGAACCAGAAATCACCATCCAAGCAGTGATTCCCCAGAGTTATTCTGCCAAAACTGTTGATTTAGCATCCAGAGGAACAGATGCGACAGTTTTAGGCAGCCCAAACCACAAGACTCAGGTGATTCCAGACACTGAACCTGCTAAAAGTCGTCAATTCCCCTTACAGTGGATAGTTCCATTAATATTTGTGCTAGCAGCAGGTTTTTTAGGATTGTTCGTCAGGCAACTGCGAGGAACCTCTCCAATTTTTTCCAATCCCTTACAAACTCAAAATCCTGGCATTGAAGCAACACCTACACCGCGATCGCTGGCTAATCTTTCTCCTGGTTGGGTCATTAAAACCAACAATGACATATCCTGGGGAAAAAACCAATTACTTCCCCGTGGGACTTTTTTAGAAGTTATTGAGAAAAAATCAAATCCAAGTCCTGCTTCTGGGAGTTTTTTGGTGTCTATGCGAGTCTGTGCTAATAAAAGTACACAAACTCCAGGTAAGATTAATAACCCAGAGGTAACTACCTCAGTTCCAGCAAATTCAAAACTTTTGCCAGCTACTGTATTGCTAAACTCCTCCCAGATCAACCGTTTTGGCATTGTTTTACAATCAGATGCACCAAATCCATGTAGAACTGTCACGCAACCGCCAGTTACCGAACCATCTGACACCAGTCCAACTTAATCAAATACTCGATAAACTGGTAAAAACCTGGAATAATAACAGGTAACAATTCAGATTAAAAAACTTACAAGGTCAAAAAATAGAAAATTTTCACCCTGGAGAATTGTTATCAAAACAGAATTTAGGAGTCAGGAGTCAGAATGGGCTAAATGCCCTGCTACCGCTAACAGAATGAATTATGTACTACTGGTGGATGAATAACCAAGTTCAAAACCCCCACTGTATCTCTAATTTGGTGCAACACAATTAATGTCGGGTTTAAATCCCTACTCATTTATTCTGAATTCTGAATTCTGGCGTATCTGTTTTCTTCTTCTCTTGAAATTATTTTTTTTAGCTTTTAATTTAATGAATCCATGCCATCCCTGAATTTGGCGATCGCCCGTCTCTTAAACACTGGCACTGACAACTTCGCCATTTGGGTGGTCAAGGCTCCGTATCCCAGTGGCTACGTTTTACATGACTGTGTATGGCCTGTTGAACTTACCCAAGTGTGGCACGAATGGCAGCAGATGTTTGCTGGTCATGGTCGCTTAGATATTTCCCCTAACTCAACATCTCAAAAGAGTAACCCATTTCCCATAGATTGGATTTCATCCCCTTCAGGTCAACCTACTGGTCCTTACAGCAGTCGTCTGATGCAATACTTGGGAATGAATTTATGGCGTTGGGTATTCGACGGGCAAATTCTTGGTAGTCTAGAACGCAGTCGCGGGATTGCTATGGGTCAGCATACACGTTTGCGCTTTCGACTAGAAATTCGCGACCCGGATCTGATCGCTTTCCCTTGGGAAATTATGCAGCGTGAGCCTGGCCAATCGGCGATGTCTCTCTCGCAAGATTTGTTATTTAGTCGCACCACCACAGAAGTTGACGCTTTACCGCATTTGCGAACTGACCAAGCTTTAAGTATTTTGCTGGTTTTAGGTCATGATGACAAGCTGCAACTAGAACAAGAAGGCGCTATCTTACAGCAAGCTCTTGCAGATACGCCTGGTAACTCCCAAAGATATGCACCTTGCGTAGTGAATCAACTCATTCAACCAACTCCACAACAGTTGATTGATGAATTAGAAACCAAAGAATACAACGTTTTCTTTTACGCTGGACATGGTTTACCAGACCCAGACGGAGGGTTACTGTTTTTGCGAGCAGATATGCCCCTCAATGGGATAGAATTGGCGCAAGCATTGACCCGTACGGGTGTGAAATTAGCGGTTTTCAACGCCTGTTGGGGCGCACAACCAGCTGCGATCAATCATCAAGCTATCCCTGCCAGTAGTTTAGCAGAAGTATTGATTCGTCATGGTGTGCCTGCGGTTTTGGGGATGCGCGATGAAATCGCTGACCATGAAAGCCACAGTTTTATTCAAGCCTTTACCGAAGCTTTGCGATCGCACAAGCCAATTGATGAAGCCGTAGCACAGGCTAGGCAAGAGTTGTTAACACTGTATAAATTTAATCAACCTGCTTGGACTTTGCCTGTTCTCTACCTGCATCCAGATTTTAATGGCGAACTGATTAAGAGTCTGGATGAAGGTATTACGGAACTACCAGATACAGCCATTCCTGATGTCGGTTCCTCGCTTCCAACTGCAAGTTTACGATCGCTCACTCCAAAAGGTAAAACCTGGCTATTGCGTTATGGAGTTACCCGCATCGGCCGCACGAAAGATAATGATATTGTCATCCCCGAACCATCTGTATCCAAACGCCACGCCGAAATCTTCTGCCGCAACACTCTGACTGATGCTACACTAATGCGAACTTATTACTTGCAAGATTTTTCCACCTACGGCACAACCTGGTTTTTAGGTCCCAATGGCTGGCAACAAATCCTCCGAGAGGAAGTCCCTTTGAAATCGGGAATGCAGTTAAAGTTTGGAAGTGCTAGAGGTGAGACCTGGGAGTTTGTGATTGAAGACTCCTAGCGGAGCTATTGCATAAATCAATTTGAGCCTTTAGCATTAGCTTTTAAAATCTGTTTTTTTTAGAGAAAAAATCAACAGTTTTTGCGGAAATCTCCTCTTAGAACTTGTAGCTGTCAATACCACCAAATAATCATGACCACCAAATAATCATCAGGAAAGAAAATATGGCTCACAAAATTAACGGCTCAGATACTTTCTCATCTTTGCCATCTCAAGTAGATTTAGAGTTCTTAGAAGCGTTACTAGAACCAGAGGATGCTAACTATCCCTGGAATCCAGGTGATGAGGAATCAGAAGCTTATTTTCAAGAACTAGAACAACAGTTCGGAATGGAAGATTTGCTTGATGAAGAACTAATGAGGCGATCCCAAGATTTTTACGGACATTTAGATACACTTTGGACTAGTATTACTCCTACACCTGACCACAATCATAACCTACAACAGGCAGTAGTGCTTAACCTTCAAGAAAAATTACGTACAAATTTTTCTGCCTGTGTCCCCCAAATATTGCTTAACACCATTGCTAGCAAAGCGGCTGAGATATTTGCTGCTCGCCAATTAATCAGCGAGCAACTGGTTGAATGCGTTCAGACAGTACTACCAACTTGGGGAACAGAAGACCTGATCGTTCTGGCTCGTCCTTTTGCTTACGCTATGCGAAGTAGCGAATCGCAAAATGCGGCATCTGCACTCAGTAATCTTCAAAATAGCGAGTGGACAGCTTTATCAGAAGTAGAGAAAGCAAAGGTTAGTTTAGCGATCGCTTCTTATGCTTTTACTGAACTTAACAAGTCTCAGCCAGAACTATGAATGGTGAATGGAGAGTCGGAAATAGGGAGTAGCAAAAGTTTTCATTATGCGTTGTGTTCGTGTAACCCGCGCTTTGCGTTCACTCGATTCAGAGGTGTTTTTTGCAAAGATGTTGGTTTTCCTTACGCAAGGATATAGAGTCGAAAATCAACAGTTTTGCAAAAAGTTGAATGATTTTTATTTTTTTTGTAGATACAATTTACCTACACTAAAGTAACAGTACGCTAATTCTCAAACTAGATCATCTATCTCAAGACATAAATATTTAACCATTGGGCATTGGTTGTTCTCTCTCATCTCCCCTGTCTTTTTCTTATCTACAAGACGCTGCGCTAGCTTACTTGCCTGTAAGGTTATAATTTTGAATTGATTTCATCTCCTATTTTGGGCCCAGAAATCGGGTAGCAAAATTTTGCGATCGCGTCGGTGACAGCGCCCGTGCCTTGAGAATTGCCGCCATCAAAAAGGCGTAAGATAACACTCCAACAACTACCAACAGCAAGGCATTGATTGACCCTGTAGCATTCCAGAGAGCGTGGAGCGCAGAGGCGCTCAGATAACCAATAGACAGAATTTGCCAACTTCTACTAGGTTTGAGGACAGCCAACCCGATAAAATAACCCAAGTAGCCACTATAAGCCATGTGTCCGGCTACAGAGCCTAAAATTCGCGGAATTAGCAGTTGTAAACCTGCCAGTTGACCAGCAGCCCCTATACCCACCTGTTGTGTGACATTTTGAGTGATATCAGGTACATACTGACCGAGGGTTTCCAAGAGAGTAAAACCAACAGCAGAAGCCGTTCCCAGGAGAATACCATCTAGAGGTTCCCAAATACCGATGCGTTCTCGCCAAGGTGAAGACAACATTCTACCGATGGCAAAAGCCCCTAGTACAGGCAATGCCTTGAGTAATTCCTCCATCAACCCAGCGCCAAAAAACATCCGCACCAGCAACTCTGTGAAGGTGATAGATTCTTGGGGTGTGGGCAAGCTTCCAGGCAGGATGCCGCGAAATACGAAAATAAATAGATCCAACAGCGGACTGAGTAAAATCAGGATTGTACCCAATGACGTAGCCATTAGCACCCACCAAGGCTTCTGTTTCCCGCAAAGTTGGTAAACAAAATAGTAGGCAGCAAAAGCAATATAACTTGCTACGATCACTTGATTAGCTTGGGGCCTACCGACTGTAGCGAACATCAGCACCACAAAAATTACGGTCAGTATTCCCGGTACAAGGTAAGCTTTACTAGTTAAATCTTTACCAGTGGAAATAATCGGAAAAAGCTGGGTGAAGCTAACAGAATCTGGCTGCTTTAATTGCGTGTGGTTATGGTAGTTTGTCGCCGAAGGCAGTGGTGTAACTTGGTTTACTGTCGTCGCCGGAGTCAGTGAGGTATACTCGTATTCAAAAATGTATTGCGGCCCATCAGCACCTAGAGAAATGCGATCGCCTGGGTGCAATTCCTGACATTCATATAAGCGTTGTCCATTCAAATAAGTGCCATTAGCACTATTCAAGTCACAAAGCACCCAGCTAAATTTGCTATCTGGGGATAGAGAGAGGGGACGAACCACTGCATGACGACGAGATACCATTCGGTACATCATGGCATCCAAGACAACTTGGCAGCTGGGGTCGCGTCCAATTACCATCTCTTTACTGGGGGGCAGCGAGTAGCGAGATTCTGCTCCCAAAGCTGCCCCATTACCAGACACTAGCCGCAGAAATGCATTATGTCTTGCGTTTTTGCCTGTCATCGAGTTAGAGTGCTTTTCTAAACTAATTCTTCACATAATTTGGCAGCAGGACTAACCTTAGCCACATTAGCAGCAGCATTGCTAAATCCACTATAGCTTCACTTACTGCTAAGAAATTTAAAATTATTGATGCAAAATTTCAAATTGTTTCACCTCATGTCAAGAAGTATTCCATCTGCTGAGAGTTTGTCCTAAAACTGGCTTGTTAGGGGGATAAATCAGATTGTCTCGATGCTGTACTTTTGACATCGTAGCTGCAAATTAAAGCTACTGCAATTTATTAAAAAATAGTATTTTTTACTGCATTTAGTTCCATTTCAAAAATATATAATTTTCAGTCGTCTGTTGTCAGTTGTTTTTACCAAAGCTCTTTTAGAGTAGGGAGTAGGGGAAGAAACTGTTATGAAATGAACCAAAATATTTCCGGTATCTTGTCTCAAACAACTGTAGTCAGTTCTGGGTGTTCAATCTTAGTTCCAAGTACTTTGAGGAATTCTGCTAGCCAATGTGGGTGAGCAGGCCAAGCTGGTGCTGTCACCAAGTTACCATCAACTATTGCCCGATCAACAGGGATATTAACATAGATTCCTCCAGCACTCTTGATATCTGGGCTACAAGCAGGATAGCCAGTACATCTTTTGCCTTGCAGTACATCAGCAGCAGCTAATAGCTGCAAGCCTTGGCAGATGGCAGCAATCGGTTTATTCGCTTGGGCAAAGTGACGGGTTATTTCTAGTACCTGCTGATTGAGGCGGATATATTCTGGTGCCCGTCCTCCAGGAATGATTAAGGCATCGTAGGTTGCGGCTTCTACTTCTGCAAACGTAGCATTTAAAGTAAAATTGTGTCCGGGTTTTTCGCTGTAAGTCTGGTCTCCTTCAAAGTCATGAACTGCTGTCCGTACCTTATCGCCAGCTTTTTTGTCGGGGCAAACTGCGTCCACAGTGTGTCCCACCATTTGCAATGCCTGGAAAGGAACCATTACTTCATAGTCTTCTACATAGTCGCCAACGAGCATCAAAAGTTTCTTTGCAGCCATATATTTGTTACCCTCATCTTTCTAGTCAATAGTTGTTTATAGCGGTTCCCAGGTGCATGAAGTACATATTGAAACCCTTCTGGGAACTCACAAAGAGGAGAGATAAAGCACAGCTTTATCCGGGTGAGGTATGTTTAACCCCACTCTTATTAGGAAACGCTATATAAAGTAAATATTAATTTAGAGTCAGCTATTTTATTCGTTAGCATCTACATGAATTTTTGATACATTACAACACAGCTAGTGTTGTAATGTATCATTTGAGAGCGGCAAGTTAACAAAGTGTAATGCACCCTACAGATTTTTTGTGTTAACGACTATTGTCTAATTAAAACAGATGAAATTCTGCGATCGCTCTCTTAAAGTTTTTGTTTTCATGTCCTGGCTGGCTCAGTTTAATCAAAGCAAAACGCTGTAAGGGTGTTAAAGCTGACCAATTTTGCTGTGTCAAGGTTACACCTATTTCTTGAGCTTTTTCCTGAACGCTAGCTGGTACAGTGGCATCTAGCCATGCAGGATGAGGCTCGATGGGCAATTTTGTAGCTGGTACACCTGTGCGTTGGATGATTAATTGCTCGATATGCTCGCGGTAAGACTGAATTTCCGTTTCTGTAGTGCAAGGTAATTCGACTAAAGCTTGACGCTCGACTGTAGTCATTTGATTCCAGTCAGGCAATTTTAGCTTGATGCCACAGGTATCTAATTTACAACGCACCTGCATGGGAATGCAACGCAGAGAATCAACAAAGTCTGCTTCAAATTGAAAAAAATCTGTCATAAGAAAGTATTTAAAATTAACTCATTATACTGTTGCCTGTTGCCTTCTGCCTCCTTCAATTAACTTGCATCTTTTGAATTACTGAGACGAATTATCAAATAACTAATTGATAAGGCAAGAATAGCTACACCTAAACCAATTATATCAAGACCTCCAATTTTTTCTAAGTCAAGAATAATAATTTTTCTGGCAACAGCAATCAAAGAAGTGACAATAACTAATTCAACTTGAAAAACATGTCTTCGTAAATAGGCTGTAATATTTTCTAAAATTTCTAAGGCAATTAAAATATTTAAAAATAAACCGAAAACCTTATATAGGGTTGTGTTAAACTTCCCATAAGGTATTGTAAATAATTCTTTAAAAATAAAGACTCCTAAATCTGCGATCGCTACCAAAATTACGACCACCATAAAAATAGATAGAACTTTAGAAACTAGCACTTCTATGTTTTCAATGATGTGCATGAAGTTCTCATCTTTGGTAGCTCCTAGAATTCGCCTCACTAGTTTTTTCATCTGCTGCACCCGATTCTAAAATAAAAGAAAATCCTCTAGATTTATCTATAGGATTGAAAAAACATTACTTGCTGATTTTGTGTAATTTTTCTATCTTTGTTTTAGTCTTTATCCATAGCTAAAATTAACTCTAGTAAAATCCCTTGTTACTAAAAAAATACCTCTTTAGATATAGTAATTGGTAACAGCCAAAATTAGAGAGTTATAAAAAATGATAATAACTATTGACTATTGATTATTGACTAAATTACTTATTGGTGATTATAAATTACCACCTTCGAGCTACACTTTGCAGCTTACCATTGTGAGGACTGGAGTTGATGATTTTTGATGGGAACTTCCACCGAAATTGGTATCAACTGCACAGCACAGGCTTTTAATTCTGGTTGCAGCGAATCGGGGCAAGATTCTGGATGGGTGAGGGCGTTGGCTTCGGCATTATCTGCCCATAGCGAACCCCAGTGCATAGGGACAAAAACTGTACCAGGCGCGATCGCTTTTGTTACTTTAGCAGGAAACTTGGCTTTACCCCGACGCGATCGCACTTCTACATCCATACTATCGATAATACCTAGCCGAGCAGCATCACGGGGATGAATTTCGATAAACGGTTCGGGATGCATTTTGCAAATTTTTTCAATTCGACCAGTGCGTGTTTGCGTATGCCAATGTCCGTAAAGCCGTCCATTAGTTAGCACAAAAGGATAATCTGGATCTGGTGGTTCTGCCAATCCCTTAGAGTAATATGCCCCAAATCGAGCGCGTCCATCAGGGGTGTGGAAACGCAAGTTAGTATATAAACGTTTCCCAGAGCAATTGGCAGATGCTTCTCCCCCTGCTTCCCCTGCTTCCCCTGCTCCTCTGCTCCCCCTGCTCTCTTCAGGGTGAGGCCATTGTGTCGGACCTTGTGTCTGTAATTGCGTGTGACTGATACCTGTCATATCGCAGGGGCGATTTTTAGTTAGTTTGACAAACTCAGCGTAAACTTCAGCAGAGTTAGCAAAGGCAAATTCTCTCTCAAAACCTAATCTCCGTCCAACTTCGGCAAAAATTTCCCAATCGGCTTTAGCTTCTCTTGGCGGTTGACGGAATGCTGAACACAGAGTTACCACGCGTTCAGAATTTGTCATCACGCCAGTTTTTTCACCCCATTGGGCTGCTGGTAGCAAAACATGAGCGTAGGCAGAGGTTTCTGTGGGATAATAAGCGTCTTGGTAAATAGTGAAAGGCGATCGCAACAACGCTTTTTTAGTCCGCTCTAAATCTGGCATACTTACAGCTGGGTTGGTAGCTGCAATCCACAGTAACTCTACAGCGCCATTTTCCAAGCCAGTAATCATGTCCCAAGCAGTCAAACCGGGATTGGGCGAAATTTGTCCCGGTTTGAGTCCCCAAAACTCCTCAACTTCTGTGCGGTGCTGAGGATTTTTTACCGTTCGATAACCTGGTAATAAATGCGCCAAACCTCCGGCTTCCCGTCCTCCCATCGCGTTCGGCTGACCAGTGAGGGAAAAAGGGCCAGCCCCAGGTTTGCCAATCTGTCCAGTCATCAAGTGCAGGTTAATAATCGTTCTAACCTTGGCCGTTCCTTCTGAGGATTGATTCACACCCATTGACCACAAAGATAGTACCCGCTCAGATTTACCCCAGTAGCGAGCTGCTGTTTCTAAATCTTCAATGCTGATTCCACATTGACGAGCTACCACTTCTGGCGGATAGTGGCGAATAACCTCAGCATAAGCCGGAAAGTTGATGGTGCAGTCGTCCATGAACATGGTATCAATGTAGTTCCAGCGCATCAACAAGTGGGCGATGCCGTTTAACAAGTCGATATCTGTACCGGGACGAATGGCTAAATGCAAATCAGCGGCTTCTGCGGTTGGTGTGCGACGGGGATCGACCACAATCATTTTGACTTTGCGGTTCTTTTTGTGATATTTTTCCAGCCGATTGAAAACGATGGGATGACATTCAGCCGTATTAGTACCAATTAAAAATGCACAGTCGGTTAATTCCAAGTCATCGTAACAGCATGGAGGCCCATCTGAGCCAAAGCTTTGAATGTAGCCAGCCACAGCACTAGACATACATAAGCGAGAGTTGGCATCAAAATTATTAGTACCCAGACAGCCTTTCATGAGTTTCTGGGCTATATAATAATCCTCAGTTTGAAACTGACCGGAACCATACATACATAAGGCTTCTGGCCCTTGGGTGAAGCGTACAGTTTGAATGCGTTTGGTGATGAGATTAAAAGCTTCATCCCAACTAACCCGGCGAAACTCTTGATCTAATGTGTCTCGCACCATTGGGTAATGTAATCTATTTTTATCTAAAGATTCTGCGATCGTTGCGCCTTTGACGCAAACCATCCCCTGACTGGATGGATGGGTTTTGTCTCCCCGCACTCGCCAAGTTGGATTTCCTTGGCTATCTCGATTAGTTGCTTTGCCAAGTTGGGCTGGAGGTGAAACTTCTAGTCCACAGCCAACACCACAGTAGGGACAGAGAGTTTTGGTAAATTCACTCATAGCATTTTGTTATTTTAATTGTGCAATCTCAGATGTAGCGCCAGGTTGAAAAATTTGTGTGTTATGCAAAAACTCTTTGAAACTCTTGTTCCTTTGCGTCCTTTGCGGTTCGTTTTTTCATAATTTTTTTAACGAACCGCAGAGACGCAGAGAGCGCAGAGAGAAGAAAAGGAGATTTTCAGTGAATTAGGATTGCTATGGAAGGATGAAGTGTAAAGTTACCTAATTCAGATTTGATAGTTAATTATTCTTCAGTTAAGAAGATAGGGGTTTTTGTTGCGGTTTCTGGTAATTCATCTTCAAATGTAGCGGCAAAGGAACCTTTGGGTTCTTTGAGGAAGAAGGCACACAGAAAAGCGCAGACTAGTGCAGCTATACCCATTGTGGAAAATAGTGTGGGAGCGTCGGTTAAGCTGAAAATTGTCAGGTAAACTACGCCGCCAAAATTACCGTAAGCTCCGACGTTACCGGCGATTTGTCCAGTGGCTTCTTTTTTAATTAGGGGGACGATGCTGTAAGTTGCACCGCAGCCAGCTTGGGCAAAGTAGGCGGCCAACATTGTCACTGCGATCGCTAGCGGAATTGGCCAGCTACTACTAATAAAATGTGCCATTAAATAACTAACACCAATGCCAGCACTGATAATTGTCATTGTCCATTTACGGGAGTTAAATTTATCAGAAATTAAGCCACCGCTGGGACGAGAAATCAAGTTTAAGAAGGGATAAGTAGCAGCAATCATCCCAGCGGCAACATGTTCTAAAGCAAAGGTTTTTTCAAAGAATGCCGGAAGCATGGAAACGGCTGCCAGTTCGCTACCAAAACTAGTTATGTAAGTGAATTCGAGTAAGGCTACTTGACCAAATTGGAAACGTTGAGATGGAGCATAAGTTTTCTTGCCAATTAGAAGTTCTCGGTTTACCTGCCAAGCTTTGTAACTTTGGTAAGCAAATAATCCTGCTAATAGCAACCAAGTCAGATACATTTGGTTCAAAGTTAGGAAGTGAATATTCTTTTGTTCTAAGCGCCAAGCTAATAAACCTAGAGCGAATATCAAACCAAAATTTGAGACAATCATCGCCCAGAAGCTTTTAATACTGGTCACTTCTAGAGAACCATTTTTCTTAGGTTTCTTGTAGACTTTACCTGTGGGCGTATCTTGGACGTTGTTATAATAAATTACGCCGTAGATGGCTGTAATGATCCCTGTAAGTGCGATCGCAAACCGCCAGTTAGAAGCACCACCAGCGAAAAAGCTCGTAGAAACTGCAAGTATCGGCAACGCAAATTCTGCGCCAAAAGCCCCAAAGTTGCCCCAACCGCCATAAATACCTTGAGCAATTCCCATCTCTTTCGGCTCGAACCATTCGGCCACCATGCGGATACCCACAACAAACCCAGAGCCGACAATCCCCATCAACAAGCGACTGATGACTAGTTGATTAAAATCTTGCGCTAGCGCCGTCGCTAAACAAGGAACAACCGCAAACATTAGCAGCATTGAGTAGGTGATTCTGGGGCCAAAACGATCCAGAAGCATCCCAATAATTAGCCGTGCGGGAATTGTCAGGGCGAGGTTACAGATGCCTAAAGTTTTGATTTGCTCTGGTGCTAAATGTAGTTCTCTGCCAATGGTTGTAGCGAAGGGGGCAAAGTTAAACCAACAAACAAAGGTGAGAAAAAAAGCAAACCAAGTCTGATGTAAGATTCGGTAGCGATCGCTAAATGAAAATAAGTTTTTAAGCATTCCAATCTTTCTAATTGAATAAAATACGGTGAAGAGGTAGGAGAAGATGAGCCTTAAAGGTCGAAGATTAAGCCTTTAAGGTTGAAGGTTAAGTCTTTAAGGTTGAAGATTAAGTCTTAAAGGTCGAAGGTTAAGCCTTTAAGGTTGAAGGTTAAGCCTTTAAGGTTGAAAGTTAAGCCTTAAAGGTTGAAGGTTAAGCCTTTAAGTTTGAAGATTAAGCCTTTAAGTTTGAAGATTAAGCCTTTAAGGTTGAAGTATGAGTTTTACCCAATACCCAATACCCCCGATAAGTACTAGCAGTTACTAACTAGTAAGGCTTCTTGCTTGAGTTTCGCCCCAAAGTTTTTGATCAGTAAATCTTGCAATAATGGCTGCAAGTCTTCGCATGGTACGCCTTTGATGGTGCAAGTTCCCAAATGGGCATCTTTACCAACTTTGCCGCCCATATATATGTCAACACCTTCCAAGGTTTTGCCATTTTTGCGAGTTTTAGTTCCCATCAAGCCGATGTCTGCAACTTGGGGTTGTCCGCAGGAGTTGGGGCAACCTGTCCAGTGAATTCGCACTGGTTTGGAGAAGGTTAACTCTTCTTCTAAGACTTTAATCATTGCCAGGGCGAGGTTTTTGGTTTCGATGAGGGCAAAGTTGCAAAATTGTGCGCCTGTGCAAGATACTAGCGATCGCGTCAGCAAACCTGGATCGATAGAAAATCTTTCCAGCAAAGGCTCTGTTAAAAATGTTGCCAAACGCGAGTCAGCAATGTTGGGTATAACAATGTTTTGCTCAACTGTAAAACGGATTTCACCAGTGCCGTAAACTTCTGCTAGACGAGCGATTTCAAACATATCTTCGGCATACAACCGACCAACAGGAATGTTCAAGCCTGCGTAATTTAATCCTGCTTGTTTTTGTTTATATACCCCGATGTGGTCGCGTTTTTCCCAGTCGATCTCGTCTTTTGCTGCTGCGGGTAATAATGATTTACCCAAACGGCTTTCTACTTCTGCTCGAAACTTATCTAAACCCCATTCATCGATTAGCCACATCAAGCGCGATTTTTGCCGATTAGCACGCGGGCCATGGTCTCGAAATACTTCCAAAACCGCTCTACATAAAGCTACTACATCTTCTGGAGCCACCCAAGCATTTAGAGGAATCGCCGCCTCACAACGTTTAGCTGAGAAAAAGCCACCGACTAAAACGTTAAACCCAAAAATTTTGTGGTGGGAATCAGCAGAGGGGAAATTTTGCTCCCCTGCTCCCCTGCTCCCCTGCTCCCCTGCTTCTTGAAATGCTGGCACAAAAGCTAAATCGTTAATTTCAGCATGAACCGAATTGTCTCGTCCACCTGCGATCGCAATATTAAACTTCCGTGGTAAGTTGCTAAATTCTGGGTTTCCTTCCCCTTTATTGGTGAGCATATCTTGAATTTGCTGTACCAACTCTCGCGTGTCGTACAACTCATCTGCATCTAACCCCGCCACAGGATCGCCTGTAATATTGCGGACGTTATCCATCCCTGACTGCACTGTGGTTAAACCAACTGCGTGAAATCTATTAAAGATATCTGGTAAATCTTCAATCCTAATCCCCCGTAATTGAATATTTTGTCTGGTAGTAATATCAGCGCAACCATCATCACCGTAACGCTGCACTACTTGGGCCAAAACACGCATCTGGCTGCTGGTAAGAATACCGTTAGGCATCCGCAACCGCATCATAAACTTGCCTGGGGTAACTGGGCGAAAAAACACGCCTACCCATTTGAGTCGATGATCGCGATCTGTTTCGTTCATCGCCTCCCAACCCAAAGCGGCAAATTCCTCTATCTCACTCTTGATGGCGAGTCCATCTTTTTCTGCTTTTAATTTCTCGAACTTATTAAGGTTAGTGGTAGTTGCTGTGTCTGTCATGAGGCTAAATATCGTTGCAAATTACTGATATGATCGGGAACTGTGGTCGTAATTTCCCAATACCAATCAATCCGTAGTTACATCAGGTGCTGTATCTACGAGGGCTAGGGAATAAAAACTTAATTATTTAACTACGGCTGATTATTTTTACTCAAGAACATTCCTACGCGAAACTTCAAATCCGTGGTTAGTTAAAGGAAACTTGTGGCCATTTACATCTTGGGAATTTGTCAAGCAGGTTTAGATAATGTTTATGTAACAATTTCGATACTCATAACTTAAGATGATATTTTTGTTAAAATCGTATAAAATGTTACGTTTTTTGGGAAAATTTCCAAAAAACGCATGAATAGTATGCATTTTTTACATTAGAGTCACCAATGAACCATGTAAAATCCTCAATCAACGATATTTGAGATGACTGAAGCAATTTTGGATCGCCATAGATTAATCTCAAATCTAAAATCCAAAATTGAGTGGCAGATGTTAGCTAAAACTTAGATATTATTTCAGTAGCTATGAAACGTCGTGACTTTATTAATTGGGTAGGTTTAGGTTTGATTGCGAGTTCTCTACCTGTAGCGATCGCAGCTTGTTCTTCTCAAACAACTCCGGTATCTAAAGATTGGCAAACAGTAGGTACATCAGCAGAATTAGATAAAACAGGTCAATTGCTGGTGAAAGACTCACCTGCTGGGTCTGTGCTGGTAGTCGGCACATCTAAAACCGGAACTCTAACTGCCGTTGATCCTACCTGTACTCACGCAGGTTGCACTGTAGCATGGAAAGCTGATGCAAAAAAATTCGCTTGTCCCTGTCATGGTTCGGAATATGGGGCCGATGGTAAAGTGCAAAAAGGCCCAGCGACAGATCCACTGAAAACTTACGCCGCCAAAATTGAGGGTAATTCTGTTGTAGTCAAACCAAGCTAATAGAGGCAGGAGACAAAATAGTTCCTCTTTTCCGTTAGTGATACCGGGGCGTTGGGCCAGTTCCCAGTCCTGAGTAAAGAAGTGAGATTCCCCACTCAGCACTCATAACTCAGCACTCTTAGGGGGCAGAAGATGATAATTAAAGCAAGATATTAAAGCAAGATATTGTGAGTAACATCAACCAGCTTTTGGTACAAGCCGAGGCAGCACAGAATGCTGCTGATTGGTCATCACTAATTCAATATTTACAACAGTTAATTTTAGGTGCAGACTCGGAAGATACAGAGATAGTTAAAAATCGAGAATATCTCCTGAAATTAACACTTTCAATCTTAGAGATGGGGGATTTTCAGCAACGCTGGGAAATTACCAAAGTGTTGATTCACTTTGGTAATATTGCCATCCCACCACTGATTGAAATATTAGAAGATGAAGATGCAGAAGAAGAATTGCGGTGGTATGCAGCAAGAACTTTGGGTGAATTTAAACACCCAGAAGTCATCGCCTCAATAGTTGAATTGCTGAAAAATGATGAGGATGAAGAACTCAAAGCGATCGCAGCGACAGCACTGGGACAAATGGGTACTGTTGCTATTGCTTCACTAACTGAACTTCTATTAGATGAAAATACACGATTGTTAGCAGTGCGATCACTTTGTTGTATTCGGCAGCCAGAAACCATTACGCCGCTGTTAAGTATAGTGCAAGATCCACAAGCAGCAATCCGCGCCGCTGCAATTGAAGCCCTCAGCAGTTTTCATGATGAACGCGTACCGCCAGTATTGTTAAAAGCTTTGGATGATACAGCCGCCACAGCGAGGCGTGCAGCAGTGCTTGGTTTAGGTTTTCGCCCCGATTTACATCAAGCATTAGATTTAATAACGAGACTGCAACCCAAACTTTACGACTTTAACCTTGATGTTTGTTGTGCAGCCGCAGTTACCCTTTCTCGAATTGGTAGTGATGACGCTGCCAAATATTTATTTGATTTGCTGATTTCACCCCAGACACCGATAACGCTGCAATTAGAAACCATCCGCGCTTTAAGTTGGATGGGGACGTTATCGAGTTTAGAATATTTGCAAATAGCACTGAATCAAAGCACTTCCGAGACAGTGTGGCAAGAAATTGTCACAGTTTTGGGACGAGTCCAAGAACCGCAGTTAACTACACCAGCCGCCGAAATCTTACTGCAAATACTGCGATTGCACCATCCAGCGACAGAGATTGCCAGTATCAAAAGTACGATCGCCTTGTCTTTAGGACAGTTAGGCCAAATGCAGGCAATTGAACCATTGATTTCGCTGTTAGGCGATTCTAATGCATCGGTGAGACTACATGCGATCGCAGCACTGAAAAATCTGAATAGGGAAACCACATATCAACAATTGCAGCAGTTAGCGAATAATGACGCAATCACACCAGATTTAAAACAAGGAATAGCGATCGCTTTAGCTGAATGGTAAATTTCAGTGTCAACTTTTAATCGTGTAGGGTGGGGTTAAGTACCTACTGAACCGAGAACCGCTATAACTGACAATAAAAGTATTCCTTAAGTCTAAAGCAAGACACACCTGGAGTATGAAGTTATAAGCTCTCAGGTGAAATAAGATTGTGAAGTATTCTTAATAGAGCCTCAACCGTTGGCAGCGTCGGGCTGCTTATAATCTCTAGTTCCTTTATATCCAAATAACTAAAAGCTAATGTCAACAAAGTAATTATATTTATTGAGGGAAACAATCTTACTTAACTTAGCGATCGCTTGTAGTTTTTAAGTAGGTTGGTGTAAATAATTAAAAGTTTGTAGTAGACCCTTTCTATTGGAAAAGCAAGCTACGCCTCACGTCTTCAAGAGGTTCATTTAATTACAAGCTCTAAAAGGTTGCATTTTTTCACACTCATAGACGAAAATGCCAAATTAATTCCTGCGATATAAATGGTTTTACTCTTATGGTAGAAGTCAGACGAAAAACTAGCAGCTATGCTGTGTAGCAGTTACAAAATAATTCACAATAAGTAATTAAAAATCGGATAGAAGTGAATATAATATTTTATTTTATTAATAATAAATATTGTTATTCATTATCTAGCTAGTGTGAAAAAGCAATTTTATCGTGGTTTTCTAATCCTAAATTAGTAATTACTGATTGTGAATTGTTTTGCTATATCTGACCAATAGTAAGTTCCAATAGTAAGTTGCTGTGAGATATTCAAATGCTTTCAACTTTTCCAAAAAAGCTAGGCGAAAGACTCCTCAACTCTTGTAAACATTTACTTATCTAGCAGTGGATTGAGTAGACAATATCGGTTTTAAAATCAATCACCCACAGAAATCTAAGAACATAACAGGAACCATAAGTATGAAGCCTTTGAATTTATCTAAAGCTGTTTTAGCTACTGTCTTTGCAATCAGTTTCGCTTCTGTGTCCTTACCTCCTTCAGTCTTTGCCCAGAGTGGAGGCTCCGGCAGTGGTGGCTCCGGCAGTGGTGGCTCCGGCAGTGGTGGCGCCAGTGGAGGCTCTAGCTCAGGTACTGGAACTACAGGTACTGGTACAGGTGCTGGAACTACAGGTACTGGAACTACAGGTACTGGCAGTGGCACAACGGGTAGTGGAACAACGGGCACTGGAACTACAGGTACTGGCACAACGGGTAGTGGTCTAGGTACTGGTACAGGTACAGGCAGTGGCTCAACGGGCACTGGAACTACAGGTACAGGTAGTGGCACAACGGGTAGTGGTCTAGGTACTGGCACTGGTACAGGCAGTGGCACAACGGGCACTGGAACTACAGGCGCTGGAACCACAGGCAGTGGTACAACGGGCAGTGGAACTACAGGTACTGGAACAACAGGCTCGGATGCCACAGGTACTGGTACAACAGGCACTGATACCACAGGTACTGGAACTACAGGCACAGGTACTGGAACTACAGGCACTGGCACTGATACCACAGGTACTGGCACTGATGCCACAGGTACTAACAGAAATACAGGTGTCGTAGCCTCCGAAAGAACTAGCGATCGCGGTTTCAATTTCGGTTGGCTAGGTTTGCTTGGTCTAGCTGGTTTAGCAGGACTGGCTCGTAATCGCGAAAAAGTGCGGGCTTATAGAGATCCCGATGAAGTAAAAGGTTCTGGCTCCAGATAGTATTCACTACACTTACTTTAGGAGGGTACAGCCTTTGTTTGTGCCCTCTGCACCTCTTACAAATTTGACACGATCGCAGCCGTATCCGCAAGTGTACGGCTATTTGCTTGAGGTTCTGTAAAACCTTGTCTTAGGAATCGCTATTTAACAATTCAAAAGTAACAAACTCTACTAAATTGTGGATAAAAATCCGTTAACTTAATAAAACTGATAAATGTAATTCAGGCTACATAAAAATGCGCCTAGAGCAGTTGCAAGCCTTTCTAGCGATCGCCCAAACCGGCAGCTTTCAACAAGCAGCGCGAACATCCGGTGTTACCCAATCGACGATTAGTCGCCAAATTCAAGCATTAGAAGCAGATTTGGGGATAGAACTGTTTCACAGAAGCACTCATGCCAAACTGACGCTAGGAGGTGAACGTTTGTTACCCCGCGTCCGCAAAATTTGTCAAGAGTGGCAGACTGCTACAGAAGAATTAGCCGATTTAATTGCCGGAAAGCAACCAGAACTTTGCATTGCCGTGATTCACTCCCTATGTGGATCTTACTTACCACCAGTGTTGCAAAAATTTTGTCATGATTATCCAGAAGTGCAATTGCGAGTGACTTCATTAGGAAGCGATCGCGCTCTCAAAGTCCTCAAAGATGGATTGGTGGATTTAGCAATTGTGATGAATAATCGCTTTTTAACCACTAGTAAAGAAATGGTGGTAGAAGTACTTTATGATGAACCTATAGAAGTTTTAATCGCAGCTAATCATCCCCTGGCACAATATGAATTCATCCCTTGGTCGGAGCTAATTCGTTATCCCCAAGTGGTTTTTAAGGATGGTTATGGGATGCAACGCTTAATACAAGACAGATTTGAGCGGATGGAAGTTACACTCCAGTCGGCTTTAGAAGTAAATACCCTAGATGCCTTCCGGGGAGTTGTGCGCCAAGGGAAATTGATAGCTTTGCTACCTCAATCAGCATTACTAGAAGCTCATCTTGACCCTACCCTGGCGATTCGTTCCTTGGCCAGTAACAATACTAGTGGTTTAGCAGATGGTTCGAGTTTGACTCGTCGGGTCGTTATGGTGACAACTCAAGACCGTCTGCAAATTCCTCCCATCAAACACTTTTGGCAACTAGTGCGAGAAAATATTCCACTGCAAATTAACCAGCAGCGATCGGCTTCTTAAGCGTTATTAGTCATTATTCAAGAGTCTTTAATTTCTGATGGGACTTTTGCAAGATAATTAATAGTTTATATAAAACTAACTATGCCGTGGTTCTTAGCCAGCCCTGAGTCTTGTTGGGATAAACTCATGCTCTATGATCTTGTTATTCTCGCACGTTAGTCGCTGCACACCAGTTAGCCACTGTTGCGACCCCTGTAACCCGATTTTGAACTTAACTGTGCGGGATTTATACTCTTGTGTGATTGTGATCTGCGGCGGATCAAGAAATCTTGCGGTGAGCGACTTACCTGGATCTATAATCATGCCCTGGGTTCCGAGTGCGTAGCTACGGAAAGTATTAGAATTTGGCCTGTTTGCGTACTGATCCAGCGATTCTGTTTCTGTAGTTCTATTGCCACCGTTGTCTGTCGTGATCTTTGTTATTTCCTCAAAATATTCCAATGGTGGCGGTGTCAAAAGGCGTAATCTTTTCTGCGATTTGTTGTACCATCTGATATTTATATATAAATTATGCCCAAATTGCCTGTCCGTTATGATATCGCTAGGCTGCATCGTCAAGATATCTAACTCCATGTATTTTTTCCAGTCCTCCCCGTTCACCTCTATTTCTTCTATTTGCTCGCCACCGTTATCTATATCGCCACTGTCTTTGGAAAAGAATTTTTTAACCTTTTTAAAAGGGTTACGCTGGATTACTGGTTGATACCCAGAAGGGCTTTGGCTTGGATTTTGTTTTTTTTTATCCCCTGGTCAGGAAGCAATTTACGCCCAAGCGCACTACCATTTTGTTGGACAACGTGAGTTAACTCATGGGCAAGTAATTCTTTTCCTCCATGACTCTCTGGAGCATATTCTCCTTGACGAAAGAATATATCCTGTCCTGTAGTGAAGGCACGAGCTTGGATAGATTGGTTGAGTTGGTCAGAGCGGCTATCTGTGTGGATTTTGACATTGCTAAAGTCAGTCCCAAAAGCTTGCTCCATTGGTTGGCGGATATCGTCTGAGAGTGGCTGTCCACTTCCCCGTTGTTGTTGGATTGAAGTTTCCAAGTCAGATGTGGCTGCAACCCCACCACCCTGACGTTGTAGTGAAATATTGGTATCCGCCAGAGATTTCATTTGTAATTCTTCTTCTTCCTCTGGTA
>NZ_JABXKO010000020.1:0-19869 GCF_017114965.1 Nostoc sp. JL31 | reverse complement strand
AGATGCACTGAATTTATCTTAATTAGTGTACTTTATTAGACTGGTAAACGCTATAGGCTTGTTAGCTATTAGTAATTATTTTTTTATGAGGTATCTTTTCAAATGTAGTCGCGAATAACACTACAAACACAAGGTTTAAGTCCTATCATTTTTATCTATCAAAGTAAGATTATGAAAATAAATTATTTTTGTTTGTTTTAGATATAATTTTCGATGTTAAAGTTTGACGAAAAATTTTTAAGAATCAACAACTACCTCAAGGGGACGATCGCCCCTGCATTCTAAACATGATACGGAGGGCTAATGAGCAGATCGAAGCAATTAAAACTGGGTGCTTTCATGCGCCCGGTAAGCATACATACAGGCGCTTGGCGCTATCCTGGGGCTTTGCCTGACGCTAATTTCAACTTCCCAGCGCTGAAACGATTCATCCAAAAACTAGAGCAGGGCAAGTTTGACGCATTCTTCATGGCTGACCACTTAGCGGTGCTAAATATGCCAATCAACGCGCTCAAGCGCAGCCATACTGTCACCTCTTTCGAGCCTTTCACCTTACTTTCTGCCCTTGCCAGCGTCACCGAACACATTGGGCTGGTAGCCACCGCTTCCACTACTTATGACCAGCCTTACCACATCGCTCGCCGCTTTGCGTCTCTCGATCATATCAGTGGCGGTCGCGCTGGCTGGAACATCGTCACCACATCAAATCCAGATGCAGCGCTCAACTTTGGATTAGAAGAAGAGGTAGAACATGACGAACGCTATGTGCGGGCTAGGGAATTTTATGATGTCGTCACGGGTCTTTGGGATTCTTTCGCTGACGATGCGTTCATTCGAGACGTAGAATCAGGGATTTATTTCGATCCCGCAAAAATTCACGTTCTGGATCATAAAGGAAAATATCTCTCCGTGCGGGGACCATTGAACATCGCCAGACCTGTCCAGGGGTGGCCTGTGATCGTCCAGGCTGGAGCCTCCGAAGCTGGTCGTCAACTGGCCGCCGAAACCGCCGAGGTCGTGTTTGCATCAGCTGGTAGCTTAGAGGCAGGTAAGGCATTCTTTGCCGACATTAAGGGTCGCGTGCAGGCGATCGGACGCGATCCAGATAGCATCAAAATTCTTCCAGGTGTCTTGGTAGTTGTGGGTGAAACCGTCGCAGAGGCGCGTGCCAAGCGTCTTCATTTGGACAGCCTAGTACATTATGACAGTGGGATAGCCAGCCTGAATAGCGCACTTGGCTACGATGTTTCGCGCTTTGATCCAGACGGCCCCTTACCGGAAATCCCGCAGACTAACGCCGGACAGTCCTCACGCGAACGAGTGATAGCACTGGCACAACGCGAGAACCTGACCATTCGACAGCTAGCTCAACGCGTCGGCAGTTACGGCGGGCTGGCCTTCGTCGGCACACCCCAAACGATCGCTGATGATATGGAGCAATGGCTGACAGAGGAAGGGTCTGACGGCTTCAACATCATGTTCCCTTTTCTTCCTGAAGGGTTGAATGACTTTGTAGACAAGGTTGTGCCAGAACTCCAACGACGGGGGATTTTCCGCCACGATTATGAGGGCAAGACACTGCGCGAAAATCTGGGACTGACACGCCCCGCCAACCGCTTTTTCCAAACCACCACCGCGTCTGTCAGCTAGACATCACACAACAATGTGATGAAAATCTCTTTTCCCAGTCCTTTATTCTCAAAATATTTAGAGAGAAAAACAAAGTGCTTAGGCGTAGCCCGTCGTAGATATCGCCCACCCGTTTTGAGTTGCAAACTCGAAACTTGAGGTTCAAAGGCTCAACTTTCACCTTCAGAAGCTCAAGTGGCTATGCCCAATGGCAAGCCACTGCTTTTAAATATTTTTATACAAATGTATTTTTACCGCAAAGAGAGGAGATTTCCCAATGGAGACAAAGCTAGAATAAAAATAAACTTCACAAGCTGTTTATGCAATGGGCTAATTTCCTAGCCGAAGAAGCTGCTACAAATCGCTTATCTCTAGAGCAAAGGGCAGCTTTTGCAAAGTATTTTCAGACAGAAAACTTAGGTAAAAGTAAAGCTAAACTTGCCAGCGAATTAAATGTTGATATTGCTGCTTTCACAAAGTGGGTGGGTGAGGTATATGACAAGTTTGCCCAGAATTCTCCTGAGTTAGCGACTTTCAACAATCGAGACAAACTAGAAAAGTTACAAGCTTATCTGAGCGTAAAATATAATAGTGAATTAGATGCCCTCAAACCATTGGCGGCGATGAAACTATTAAAATCGCTAGTGGTTCGGGAAAGACTGCAACAAGAAGCTTGGATTGCCAGAAGAATTTGTAAATTTTTGGGATATTTGCCTTTAGCGTTAGAGTTAGTGGGACGATATTTGGATAAAATGCCAGATTTGTCTCTGGAAACACTGCTGAAGCGGCTAGAGAAGAAACGAGTGGAACATGAACCAGTAGTCAATGCTAACTCATTGATGCCTGATGAATACGGTATATTTGAAGCTTTTGAATTGAGTTGGGAACAGTTGGATGAAAATGCCCAAAGCTTTGGCTGTTTGCTAAGTTTGTGTGCTTTAGCTGACATTCCCCTATCTGTTGAGACAATAGAAGATGACAAAAAACAACAACTCAATAAGAAAGCCATAGCCGATTTACTGGAATTGCATTTGCTACAACAGAAAAGTAAAGGAATTTATCGTCTAAATCCACAGATTCGACAACTTTTCCAAGCGAAGTTGGATAAGTCAAGTGAGGCGGATGAAGCAAAGACTAAATTTGCAGCCATGATGTTAGAGGTAGCAAAGCTAATTCCGCAACAGCTTAAGCCTGAAGATATTCTCAACCTCGCTCCACATATCCCGCATATTACAGAAGTTGCAACTCACCTATCGGAATATCTGGGCGATGAAAATCTAATCACTCTGTTTACCAAATTAGCCTGGTTTTATCAAGGTCAAGGACTTTATCAGCAAGCAGAGCCTTGGTTGCAACGGTGTGTAGAACTGACTCAAAATCGTCTTGGTTTAGAACATAGCGATGTCGCCACTAGTCTGAACAATTTAGCAGTACTCTATGAAACTACAGGACGCTACAGGGAAGCCGAACCCTTGCTTGAGCAAGCTTTAGCACTGAGAAAACGCGTGCTAGGAGAAGAACATACCGATGTCGCCACTAGCCTGAGCTATTTAGGATTAATCTACGAATATACAGGACGCTATAGCGAAGCCGAACCTTTGTATCAGCAAGCTTTAGAACTGTGGAAACGCCTAGTGGGAGGAGAACATCCCCATGTTGCCACGAGTCTGAACAATTTAGGAGCATTGTATTGTTATACAAAACGCTACAGGGAAGCTGAACCCTTGCTCAAGCAAGCATTAAAACTGAGAAAACGCCTGCTAGGAGATAACCATCCCGATGTTGCCACCAGCCTGAACAATTTAGCACAACTTTATGAATCTACAGGAAGTTACAAGCAAGCCGAACCTTTGTATGAGCAAGCTTTAGAACTGAGTAAACGCCTGCTGGGAAATAACCATCCCGATGTTGCCATTAGCCTAAACAATCTAGCAGCACTCTACCGTTATACAAGACGCTACAGGAAAGCCAAACCCTTATTTGAGAAAGCTTTAAAAATTTGTGAACGGACTTTAGGTATAAGTCATCCGACAACTATGACGGTTCGGGCAAATTATGCCAGCTTTTTAAGAGAAGCATATCCCTAGTACTGCAAGGCGGAATTAAAAATTAAAAATGAATACAGCATAAGGATTTCGTTGATTTGGAATGATTGGTTTATTTCCGCCGTGTTCTACTAGCGATCGCTCTTTGTGTCCTCGAACGGTTTAAAATAATATCCTCCTCTTCTTCAGCGAAGAAGAGGGATGAGATTTTACTTACATCCTAAAGATTTGCGAGTATCCACACCAGTTTTAGAATTCACACCACTTGCCTTAACACAAAGCTTTTTCACTTGTATGCCATCTAAAATTGCATTCGTAAAATCAGTACCGGTGACATCCACGCCATCAAAAGTAGAACGCAGCATCATCGCATCAGTCAACACAGCATCACTTAAATCAGCATCCTTAAACCTTGTTAGATAGGCTATGCCTTCACTAAAATCGGCACCATGCAGATTTACTCCCTCCAATACGCTACCGTTAAATACACCACCACGTAAGTCAGCATTGCTAAAATTAGCATTCTCTAATTTGAGATTGGTAAACTCAGTAGCAATTAAACTTTGACCAGAGTAATCCTTGCCCTTGAGTTCATCATTACCCACAGAACGGGTAATACTAGAAGAACTTGCAGCTTGCGCCGATAGGGGAAACAAAAAAAGAACCATAGCTAAGACAAAGCTAGCTAACAGTTGCCAATATTTCATAATCTCTTCTTAATAAATCTCAACACTTCTACTATTAACTATTAAACCTTACAGAAGGGGACAAAGGGGATGGGGGAGTGGAGAGCAGGGGAGAATTAGTAGTAGTAAGTCTTTTTCCTTTGCCCCTCTGCCTTGTGTGCCCAATGCCCCATACCCTCCATACCCAATTTCGATATACAAAACTGTAAAACCAGAAAGCATCTCGTAGGATGATAGATGTTGAGGTGCGATCGCAATAATTACCTGTGGCTAATCAAGAAGACAACGCCCAATCTCTGGCGCGAACCCCTTTATATCAACTGGGTGTAGAACTCAAAGCACGCCTTACCAGCTTTGGCGGCTGGGAAATGCCTGTGCAATTTAGTGGAATTAGCCGCGAACACGAGGCTGTAAGAAATACAGCCGGAATGTTCGATATTTCCCACATGGGCAAATTTACCCTCCAAGGTAAAAACCTGATTTCCCAACTCCAGCCACTAGTACCTTCCGACTTGAGTCGTTTGCAAGTTGGTCAAGCGCAATACACCGTATTGTTAAATCCTCAAGCGGGAATTATTGACGACATCATTGTTTATTATCAAGGTGAAGACACCAGTGGTACACAAAAGGCATTCATCATAGTCAATGCGGCAACCTCTGGTAAAGATAAAGCATGGCTCTTGCAACACCTTGACCTAAATAAGTTGCAATTCCAAGACCTTTCACCAGATAAAGTCTTAATTGCCGTGCAAGGGCCAAAAGCGATTAAATATCTCCAGCCATTAGTGCAAGAAGACTTGCAACCAATCAAAGCCTTTGGACATTTAGCAGCAACTCTACTAGATAAACCTGCCTTCCTAGCCCGCACAGGTTACACCGGAGAAGATGGCTTTGAGGTGATGGTAGACCCAGATGTGGGAGTAGAATTGTGGCGAAGTCTCCATAAAAGTGGTGTTATCCCCTGTGGACTCGGTGCGAGAGACACTCTGCGCCTAGAAGCAGCGATGGCACTTTACGGACAAGATATCGATGACACTACCACACCTTTAGAAGCAGGTTTAGGGTGGCTAGTTCACTTAGATACCAAAGGCGATTTTATTGGTCGGGAAGTTTTAACAGAGCAAAAATCCAAGGGAGTACATCGTCGATTGGTAGGTTTGCAAACCCAAGGACGCAACATTGCCCGTCATGGCTATCAAGTGTTATCCGAAGGTAAAGTTGTGGGAGAAGTTACTAGTGGCACCCTGTCACCTACACTTGGTTATCCTGTTGCATTAGGCTACGTTCCCACCCAGCTAGCAACTGTTGGTCAGCAGCTAGAAGTCGAAATTCGCGGCAAAGCTTATCCAGCAGTTGTAGTTAAACGTCCCTTTTATCGGTCAAAAAATCGTGTTGCCAACTGATAAGCGCTGAGGTTTTTGAGGAATAATGTGTTGTGAGTTATTCAATCTACAGTCAGGTTCATTACCAAATATGGCTTGGATGAGTATTGGGGCAATAATTTTTTTAATAAGGGAGAGGAAGTGATATGTCTTTTGAATATCCTCAAGATTTCAGATATCTGGATTCTCATGAATACGTGCGAATAGATGGTGAAATTGCCACAATTGGCATTACTGAGTTTGCCGTACAGGAATTGGGTGATATCGTCTTTTTGGAACTGCCAGAAATTGGCGATGCTCTTACCAGGGGAGAAAACTTTGGCACAATCGAATCAGTGAAAGCCGTTGAGGAACTGAATTCACCAGTGACAGGCACCGTTATAGAACGGAATGAAGCCTTAATTAATTCTCCCGAAGAAGTGTCAGAAGACCCCTATGGGGAAGGGTGGTTTTTGAAAGTGCGCGTCAATGACCCTGGCGAAGTTGAAGATGCCTTGACAGCTGATGAGTATCGCGCCCAAGTAGAAGGGGAGTAGGAGTGCTTAGTGCTGTTAGCGGGGCGTTGAGCCAGTGCTGAATGGAAGAGTAAAGGAGTAGGTGAGTGGAGGAGGTAATTAACAATTACTCTTATTCACCTATCCAATATCTTCCGAATCCCCAGTCCCCAGCCCCCAGTTTAAAAGTATTTATTGCAAAATATGATAATAGTACCATCTGGAGAGTAATTTGTGGTATTGAACGCCCCTATTCTCAAGTCTAATGAGCAGCAAGTGCTGGACGACAAAAGTCAAAAGTTAAGTAGTTTTGTGCCAAGACACATTGGCCCTAACTCTGATGACATCCAGCTTATGCTTAAGGTTTTGGGATTTCCCAGCCTGGATGCTCTAATCGACCAAACAGTTCCACAGGCAATTCGGCTGAAGCAACCGCTAAAGTTACCAGCAGCAGAAAGTGAGTATGCAGCACTGGCATCATTAAAAAAAGTTGCTGCGAAAAATCAGGTTTTCCGTTCATACATTGGTATGGGCTATTACGACAGTATTACCCCACCTGTGATTGGGCGTAATATCTTAGAAAACCCTGGTTGGTATACTGCCTACACTCCTTATCAGCCAGAAATTGCCCAAGGGCGACTAGAAGCGCTGCTGAATTTTCAAACCTTGATTATCGACCTCACAGGTTTGGAAATCGCCAATGCTTCGTTACTTGATGAAGCCACAGCCGCAGCGGAAGCGATGAGCCTAAGCTACGGTGTCTCCAAAAATCAGGCAGATGCCTATTTTGTCTCTCGTGACTGCCATCCCCAAACCATTGATGTGTTGCAAACACGCGCTAAACCATTGGGGATTAAGATTATTGTTGGCGATCATCAAACATTTGATTTTGATCGACCAATTTTTGGGGCTGTTCTGCAATACCCTGCAAGTGATGGCACTATTTACGACTACCGCGCTTTTATCGAAAAAGCCCATGCTAAGGGTGCATTGGTGACGGTAGCAGCAGACCCTCTAAGTTTAACTTTGCTGACCCCTCCAGGGGAATTTGGCGCTGATATTGCTGTCGGTAGCACTCAACGGTTTGGTATTCCGTTGGGGTTTGGGGGGCCTCATGCGGCATACTTTGCTACGAAGGAAGAGTATAAGCGGCTGGTTCCAGGGCGAATTGTGGGTGTATCAAAAGATGCCCAAGGTAAGCCTGCATTACGTCTCGCCTTGCAAACCCGCGAACAGCATATCCGCCGCGAAAAAGCCACTAGTAATATTTGTACTGCACAGGTGCTACTGGCGGTGATGGCGAGTATGTATGCCGTCTATCACGGTCCTGCTGGACTGAAGCAAATTGCTGAGAATATCCATCAGCTAACTTTAATGTTGGCAGCAGGACTAAAGCATCTAGGTTACAAAATTAGTTCTGAAAATTTCTTTGATACACTGCGGGTGGAATTGGGAACACGCAGCCTGGAAGTAATTCTTGAAGCTTGTCAAGCACGGAATATTAACCTGCGGATTTTTGATGACACTGCCGTTGGTATCTCTGTAGATGAAACAACTACAGTAGATGATTTGATAAAGCTTTGGGAGATTTTTGCAGCGTCTGATAGTCCATTTTTCAGCTTTACAGAAATTGGAGACTTAATTGCAGCACGGCGCAAATTACCTCTAGAAAACTCAACCCTTGCCCGTACAAGTACATATCTCACCCACCCAGTTTTTAACCGCTATCACTCAGAAACGGAGTTATTGCGCTATCTGCACAAACTGGAAAGCAAGGACTTGTCGTTAACTACGTCGATGATTCCCTTGGGTTCTTGCACAATGAAGTTGAATGCGACTGCTGAAATGATTCCGGTAAGTTGGGAGGAATTTGGCAAGATTCATCCATTTACCCCAGCGTCGCAAACGCAAGGTTATCAAATCCTATTCCAGCAACTTGAGGCATGGTTAGCTGAAATTACCGGGTTTGCGGGAATTTCTCTGCAACCAAATGCTGGTTCTCAGGGCGAATACGCCGGACTTTTAGTAATTCGTCAATATCACGAAAATCGGGGTGAAGCACACCGCAATGTTTGTTTGATTCCCACTTCTGCACACGGGACAAACCCAGCCAGTGCAGTGATGTGTGGGATGAAGGTGGTGGCTGTTGCCTGTGACTCACAAGGTAATATTGATGTTGCTGACCTGAAGAGTAAGGCAGAAAAACACAGCAATGAATTAGCTGCTTTAATGGTGACATATCCCTCAACTCATGGTGTATTTGAGGAGCCAATTCAGGAAATCTGCGCTGTTGTGCATAGTCACGGTGGACAAGTTTACATGGATGGGGCAAATATGAACGCCCAAGTGGGAATTTGCCGTCCTGGGGATATTGGCGCGGATGTCTGTCACTTGAATCTGCACAAAACTTTTTGTATTCCTCATGGTGGCGGTGGTCCTGGTATGGGGCCCATTGGCGTTGCATCTCATCTTGTGCCTTTTCTCCCCGGACATCCTGTTGTTACTATCAACGACTCAACTCAGCACTCACATATTGGTGCTGTGGCGGCTGCGCCTTGGGGTAGTGCTAGTATCTTGGTGATTTCTTGGATGTACATCGCCATGATGGGTGCAGATGGTTTAACCCAAGCTACTAAGGTAGCGATTCTCAACGCTAACTACATTGCCAAGAAACTGGAATCATACTATCCGGTTTTGTATCAGGGGAAAAATGGTCTAGTTGCCCATGAATGTATTTTAGACTTGCGATCGCTCAAAAAATCAGCTGCAATCGAAATCGATGATGTTGCCAAGCGTCTGATAGATTATGGTTTCCATGCGCCGACTGTCTCCTGGCCTGTAGGGGGTACAATCATGGTGGAACCTACAGAAAGTGAATCTAAACAAGAGTTGGATCGTTTCTGTGATGCGTTGATTTCTATTCGCCAAGAAATTGCCGAAATAGAAGTTGGCAAGGTGGATGTCCAAGATAATGTTTTGAAGAACGCACCCCACACTGCCGAAAGTCTGATTACTGGAGAATGGAATCATCCTTATTCTCGTGAACAAGCTGCTTATCCCGCGCCTTGGACTCGTGAATATAAGTTCTGGCCGGCTGTCGGTCGCATTGATGCGGCTTTTGGCGATCGGAATTTTGTTTGTTCTTGTCTGCCAATGGATGCTTATTAAACTGAAGTGAAGAGTTAGGAGTTAGGAATTAAAACTCCTAACTCCTGCCTTCGATAAAAACTGATGATTTACCTATTTCTATCTGTGATTATCTAGTTGTGATACCTGGGAATTAAACGATTAGGCTTGTTGTATTTCTGGACGACCATCTTCAACTACAAATGAAGCCCGCTTACTAAGCGTGCCATTCGGGGTTGTGACGTTTGATAAAACTAGATAGTCTGTCTTGTAGGTTGTGGGAGTCAGCGCACAGCGAACATATCCCCGTTGACCGTTGAAGAACTTAATGTGTGGGTTATCGGGTAAGTAAGCTTCAACATTTGGGCTGGTATCTGCCCCATCTCCACCGGAGGTTATTGAGGTACAGACGAATTCACTCCCAACCGTAGCAGATTTTGGGTTATTAAAGTCAGCCTTTAAATTTATTGCCCAGTTGGAATGGATATCGCCTGATAAGACTACTGGATTAGATGGTTTGCGCTGTTCTAAGAAACGCATAAGGCGATCGCGGGAAGCCACATAACCATCCCACTTATCCATGCTGTAGGTTCCGCCTTCCCCTGGTTTTGTGTCTATCTGAGCAACTATAACTTGCTGGGCTAAAACGTTCCACTTAGCCTGTGAGTTATTTAAACCATTGTATAGCCAATCTTCCTGACGCTTGCCGGTAATCGTTGCATTCGGATTTAAATTTTCTGGGCAACGTTCTTTAGTACCATCACCACAGGGCTGATCGGTGCGATACTGACGGGTATCTAGGACATGGAAGGTAGCTAAGTTACCAAAGGAAAGCCGACGGTAAAGTTGCATATCGGGGCCAACGGGACGCGAGAAGGGGCGCAGTGGCATGTGTTCGTAGTAAGCCTGATAGGCAGCAGCCCGTCGTTGCAGGAAAATTGCCCGATTTTGATCTGGTTCAGTATCGACTTCCGAGATGTCGTTGGCGTAATTGTTTTCTACCTCGTGGTCATCCCAGGTGACAATCCAGGGAAAGGCTGCATGAGCTGCTTGCAGATTGGTATCAGTTTTATAGAGGGCGTGACGGTTACGGTAATCTTCTAAGGTTAGAATTTCGGCACTGTTATGCTTTCTGGGACGATTGTTTGAGATTCCGCCTTCATAGATGTAGTCTCCAACATGCACTACCAAGCTGAGGTCATCCTGGGCAATATATTTGTAAGCAGTATAGTATCCCTGCTCATAGTGCTGACAGGAAACAAGGGCAAAGTTTAATTTATTTAAGTAGCCACCTGCTAAAGGCGCTGTACGGGTGCGACCAATGGGGCTAGCGTCTTGACCGACAAGAAACCGATACCAGTACCAAGTATCAGATTGCAGGCCTTCTACGACAACTCGAACTGAATGAGCTAGTTGTGGAGTTGCAAGTACCGTACCTCTGGAGACAATACGCCTCATGTCGGGATCGGTTGCTATTTCCCAGCGAATTGGCACATTCACAGGTGGCATTCCACCTCCATTTAAAGGTTCAGGAGCGAGACGAGTCCAAATCACTACGCTAGTAGGATAAGGATCGCCCGACGCTACACCTAAAGTGAAAGGATAATTGGAAAATCTGCTGGTGGCGTAGACGCGTAGCGGCTTGTCGGCAGACATCGCTCTTTGAGAAGAAAATTGGTTAGCGATCGCTAAACCAGATAATGCTCCTGCTCCAATAATTAAGTTGCGTCGTTTAATTCGACTGTGCAGGAACTGCTCAAAATTCCGGTAATCTACCATTCTCTACTCCTGGCTAACAGGTAAGTTAAAGTACAGCAACAGCTAACACAAAGATGGCGGAGTAATCGTAGGAAAATTTTGTAATTATTCCCTTATAGCAATTCTTTATTAAGACCCATAGAAATAACCCTACCACCCTTGTTAAGGAGAGGTTGGGAGGGGTCATAATATGCAGCTTCATAGAGAATTGGTATTGTCAAAATCAGATTTTAATTTCCAATTTTCCCCTCTGCTATCAATGTGTCAGATGTTGTTTCCCACATAAAACCCTACTAATAAGAGATTAATTCTTGGCAAAGAAATTGTTAATATCAACTTAACCAAGGTTAGATTTTAATCTTTTTCATGGATGCTACCTTTCTCTTCATCATTGAGCCAAGGCTACAAGCAAAAAGAACACCAATTAAAGGTGTAGGTTCAGGTACTTGTCTATAAGAAACTGTACCTGATATCAGTTCAGTATTGGGAGAAGTTTTAGAGTAAATTGTAAAATCGTCACCAATAATTTCATAACTGATAGAACTGGAAGGATTAGCTTTATCATTAAACTGATAATCTAATCCAAAATACGTTTGTCTTGTTAAGGATGTTGTTTTAAAAACAAGAGGAAAATCTGGGGAATTTGCATCATCTTGTTCAGTATAAATGGTATCGCCATCAAAGTTGAAAAAAAGTGACTTAATGGGAGCTTCGGGATTATAGTCATTGCTGAAGGTTGAGTCATCAAAGCTAAAAAAGCCATTCCCCTTTGTTGCTCGACTATCAACGGTGAAAGCGTAATTAAGAATTGCAGCAGATGCAGATTTTACATCTACGGTAGCAAAACCTAAAGCAATAGTAGCAGCAACCAATAAATTTGGAACCAATTTCATCTCAATTTTCCTTACCATCAACTTCTGTAAGCAATGCAATTACAAGCTACAAAAATAACTTTTATCTAACTTACTTATTTTCCCAATTGAAATTCATAACTGTTAGATCCAGTTATGAAATCAATATTTTTCTCTTTTTCAATAAGAAGCAAACAACTGCCCAAATTGTTTTGAGACACCTCATTTTAAAATTAGGAGTTTAAGCAAACTTTAATTAAAGGTAAAATTGAAGAAGAATTCAGAAGTCAGAATTCAGGAGTCAGAATCAAGACGCTGCGCTATCAGTCGGGGATTCAGACCCGCGACTGAATTTTTGTAAGCTAATCGTCATTCATTTTTTCAGAATGATTCGCTTGTAGTAAGGGCTTCAGCCCTGTTTTTATGCGACTTAAATGCCGATTAGCTTACCACTAAATTTTCAATTTAGTGGGGGTGCAAAAACGCCGATTATTCAGACGCTCTCTACGAGACGCTAAAAGCGAACGCAGACTCGCTCTAAGCGAAGCTATGCCGTTGGCGAAGCCTCTCGAAGAGAAGGCTTTACGCTGCGCTATCCGCCAGTCGTACAGAATACCCAACTGAATTCTGACTCCTGACTCCTGAATTCTGTTCGATAAAATTTAATTTAAAACTTAGTCTTAACTGAATTGTATTGCCTCTAATTCTTCCCTTACAGATAAAGGCTGATACCCCAATGCAAATGCTTTAGAACTATCCAAAGAAACATCTGTTGGTCTAGGTGCTGCCATTTTCACATCTTGTTGTCGGCAGGATTTCAGACCAGTGGTGGGAAGTTGGAATACTTCTACTAATATCTGTCCAAAATCATAACGCGAAATCCGCTCTTTGCCGCCTAAGTGAATGATGCCGTTAACTTTTTCTAATGCTAATAAAAGTCCTTTGGCGGCAGTTGTTCCACTTACTGGTGTGCGAAATTCATCTATAAATAAACTTAGTTCTTTTTCTGCTTGTAAAGTCTGAATAAATGGCTGAATAAAGCTTTTAGCTGTGGGTGTTGCTGCACCAAACATCAAGGGCATCCGACACACTGCGGTCATCGGATACCTTTCTAGCATATCTGCTTCAGCTATGGATTTTTGCTCACCGTAAAGATTGACAGGACACACGGCATCTGTTTCTTGATAGGGAGCATTTAAGCCATCAAAAACTAAGTCGGTTGAGGTAAAAGCACAAGGAATAGAGTTATCCGCGCAAAGTCCAGCAATATTACAGGATGCGATAACATTAATTGCGTGGGATTCTTTGGGGTTGGTTTGACAAAAATTTGGTTGCGAATGTGCAGCAGTATGAATAACTGCTTCTGGTTGGACATCATTAAAGATACGCTTCAATTCCTGAAAATTTGTTAAGTTCGCTTTTAAAATTTTCATGCCAGGAATCTCTAAAGAATGGGATAAATAAGTGCCATAAATATCCCATTCTTGTTTGGCAAGCTGACAAAGATGCCATCCTAAAAAACCACTTGCCCCGGTGATTAACAATTTTTTCATGTCTAACCTTAAACCGCTCAAGAAAAAATCCTTTCTACAGCAGGCGTATATTCTACACCGAGAGGTGGTGATAAAATCCTATTGCAGTAATTCCTGAAACTGCTTTTCACTACGCACTTTGCTAAAGTCTGGGTCAGTTTTTGCTAATTTCTTGTATTTATCAGGAACAAGCTTGATTGCTTTGTCTAGGTTTTCAATTGCTAATTCTAGATTGTTTTGTAAAGCATAAGAGCAAGCTTTATTGTAATATGCTTGGTGCAAATCTTGCTTGATGGCGATCGCTCTATTATAAGATGCGATCGCATCCTTGTAGCGGTGCAGCTTTGTCAGAGCAATGCCTCGGTTAATTAAGGCTTCATATTTGTCGGGTTGGATGGCGATCGCTCTATTATAGGATGCAAAAGCATCTTGGTAACGTTGCAACGATGTTAGAGCTATGCCACGATTATACCAAGCTTCATATTTGTCGGGTTTGATGGCGATCGCTCGATTGTAAGATGCAAGAGCGTCTTGGTAGCGTTGCAACGATGTTAATGCTATGCCACGGTTAATCCAAGCTTCAGGACTCTCAACTTTAATGACGATCGCTTTATCATAAGCTTTTATGGCATCTTCATAATTTTGTCTATCTAATAAATTATTACCTTGATGAAAGTAATCTTCTGCTTTTTGCGTAGCCTTCGCTTCTATAAAAAGTTGGGTTACATTGCTTTCTTGGACAACCTGTGTAGTATTTTCTGCCGATGAGTTTGCCCCCTCACTACAGCCAAATGTCAAGAAAGCTATCAAGCCAGATGCAACGAAGCAGTTCCGAAAAACCATGCTGTACCTACAAAAATTATTAGATGATGTTAAAATTTGTTAGTTTTTTGAGTATTATCAAAATACACTACTTTTTACCCATTAATTTACTTATATTTATTTTCCCAAAGAGCCTTGTTGACAATGCATAAAACTTTATCAAAATCAAGGGTGTATAATATTATCATAATAAATACACATAAAGCAATCGCTTAGAACTACTTTACTCAAAAAACAATTATATTTGTATTGCTATATATATTGCGTAGCTGGGACTCGTCGTAACATCGTACTCGTGTAGTAATTCACCCTGATAAAAACCTTCTTCAATTTGCCAATGCCGACGGTATAAATTAGCCAGGATCGCAGGGGTGAGGACAGAAATAATATCATAATAGCTAGTTTTTCCAACCTTTATTTCTATTAATTAGTTTTATTTTGCCTTCAAAATAAAACAGAAAATCAACTCTACATTATTGATAAATCGTAGACATAATTTATATTAAAACTATGGCAATTTATAGGTTTAATATTACTTAAAAGCTGAGTAGCAGGAAGCATTATTCATAGAAATTACTAGTGAATTATTAATGCTAGGAGATAATTTCTGGTATTAAATTTGTATATTTTGTATTTATTATTTTCTATTAAGGATCTAAAACTATGTCTGTTTTCTCCCCTGATGGTCGGACAAAAGTTAGCAACACCACAACTTTTCCGTTTAGTGCTATAGGAAAGATGAGAATACGTTGGAAAGGCCCAGATGGGGTTATTGATACTGCTGATGATATTATCGTCAACGGTTCTAGTGCCATGATTGATTCCTACCACTTTTTAACAGCAGGACACTGTGTGTATGACACAAGATATGGGGGTTGGGCAGATAAAATTGAGGTGATGCTTGGCTCTAAAGGGAATATCATTGCTGGTACAAACCGCGCTGACTATGAATACTATAGTGAAGCCAAATCTGTTTATACACGTTCTTTTGAAGGATGGACTCAAGGAGATCAGACTAAAAGCGAAACTTTTCAATACGATATAGGATTGGTTACTCTTGACCGCAATATTGGAAACTTCACTGGCTGGTTTAACTATGGATATGACGATAATCTCAGTAGTGGAACTTTAATGAATGTCACTGGATACCCTTCTGATAAGTTTGATTCCAATAGCGATGGGAAATTTGATAACTATGATATGTGGACTCAGAGTGGAAAAATCACAAGTACAACTGACTCGATCTTCCGTAGTAATGAGCTAGATATTCTAAATGGAAATAGTGGAGGCCCTCTATGGCTTAATAATTCCAACACAAATAAACCGACTATTTATGGAATAGCTTCAAATGAGACAACCTCCAACCAAACTCCGCTTTACAACGAGTTCGCCCGAATTACAAGCACTCGATATAACGAGATTCAAAACTGGATCAACGAAGACACAGCTACACGTAAACCCACTGATAAAGCTGATTTAGTAGACTCTGATGTGTGGTTTAACACAACTCTTGGAAGTTTTAGTAATAACACTATTAAAAATGGCGAAAATTTCAGCATCACAGTCTATCCTCGCAACAATGGTACAGCCCCGACAGGTAATTTCTCAGTTTCTTTTTACGCTTCTACTGATACCAATGTCACTAATAGTATTGGCTCTCATTACTTAATTGGTAATACAACTATTTCTTCGATTAACCCATTCAATTCGGGAACAGCGGCATGGAATGGTGCGTTTCCCAATATCCCAATTGGAAATTACTACGTTATTTCATTTCTAGATCCAACTAATTCAATCCAAGAGTTTGATGAAAGTTTAACCAGCAACCAAAAGGTATTTATAACTTTACTCTCTGTTACCAATAGTGCGATATTACCTCTTACCATTTCATCAACTATTAGCTCTCCTTTAACAGCCCGTGAAGAAAATCTCACCACAGGTACAGCCAATATTAATGAGAGTGGTAATACTGGTAATAACCAGCTAAATGGTGGAAATAGCAATGACATCCTTATAGGGGGAAGTAGTAACGATACTTTCGTTGGAGGTTTAGGTAATGATACCTTAACAGGAGGAACTGGATCTGATGTTTTTATTATTAATACCCCTTCTGAAGGAATTGATAACATTACAGATTTTTCGCCCTTAGATGACACAATTTATGTTTCTAAAATAGGGTTTGGAGGTGGACTTAATGAGGGTATACTTCAAGCCACGCAATTTTTTATTGGTTCAGTAGCACAAAATAGCAGCGATCGCTTTATCTACAACAATAATACAGGGGGTTTATTCTTTGATGCTGATGGTATAGGCTCATCTGGTCAAATCCAAGTTGCTCAACTAGCAATAGGTCTAGCCATGACTAATACAGATATTTTCGTGATTACCTGATAAATCAAGACGCGATAAATCGCGTCTCTACATGAGGGTTTTGGGTTTATCTGAACTGTATAACTCTACTTTATCTGTGCAACGCTTAATTGATGCCAAACACTGACTCGACAGTTGACTTAATCGAATCCCGCGCATCCTTCAAAGTTTGGCTAATGGGATGTTTTGCCTGCAAAAATGCCCGCGCACAATTGCGTCCCGGCATTCCCGAAATTGAACCACCTGGATGAGTCCCTGCACCAGTCAAAAATAGATTATCAATTGGCGTTTTGTAGTTGGCTATTTCTGGTAATGGACGGAAAAATATCATCTGATCTAGGGTCATGTCAACATGATAATAATTCCCTTTGTACGCACCTAATCTTTCTCCTAGTTCTGCTGGACTTTCTACCCGACGGGCAATAGTTGCACCTTTGACATTGGGTGCATAGTCTGCCAACTTATCAATCACCCTATCTGCAACTTTGTTTTTCAATTCATCCGTCCAACCAGTACCTTTTAAACCAGTGCCTTCTGCACCAGCAATTTGATAAGGGGCAAAATACTCAATCCATACAGTGTGCTTGCCTGGTGGTGCTAATGTGGGGTCTAAATAACTAGGCATCACCACATACATTGATGGGTCAGCATCAGGAATCTCTCCCAAAGTACATTTACTATGAGCCTGTTCGACATGAGCCACGGAATCTGCAATTAAGATAGAACCGACGAGATATTCATCTTTGTGAGCGTGGTGGGGAAAGTGCAGTGGTTCATCTAAAGCTAAATCTATCTTGAGGATGGTTTCGTTATTGTTAACGATGCGGCGTTCTAATCTTTCCCATAAATCAGGGTCGGCTCCATCAACATCGCTTTTATCAGTCATTTGTAAGAACAACCGCTTGGCATCAATATTAGAAATAACCCCGTATTTAGCGCGATATTCTTTACCACCAGCAACCCGCACACCTACAGCTTTGCCATCATCAATTAAAACTTTTTCAACGTGCTGATCTGTGAGAATAACGCCACCTTTACTTGTGACTAAATTCACCAAAGCTTGCACAAGTGCGCCTGTTCCGCCGCGAGGTCTCGCCATCCCCGGATTGTGACGCATTGCCATCATAATTGCACCAATGGCAAGGGTTTTTTGTGATGGTGGCGCACCCAGTTCTGATGCTAGTCTGGCTAGCGGCGCTTTCAGAAATTCCTCATCAAACCACTCGTTAAGCAAATCTTCAGCGCTGGTTAACATCGTGCGAATAAAGTCCAGCGTTTTGTTAGGTGAACCAATAACTGAAAATAAATCCTTGAGTTTTGTGATGTCGTAGTTACCAAGGATGTCTATAATTGACTTTGGCGGTGCATTAAACATGGGAATCATTGCACCTAGCGCTCGCTGCCAATAGTCTACAAACTCTGCGTATTTTTTGGCATCACGTTCACTGTAACGAGCGATTTCTGCACAAGTCTTTTCCACCGACTTATGTCCTAAGAAATACTTACCATCAGGATGAGGACAGAAAACAACTGGATCGCACTCCAAATAATGCAAGCCATATTTTTCTAGTTCTAATTCTTCAACAACTGGCCCCAAATGAATAAATTCATGGTCAATAGCACACAAGTTAAATTTAAATCCAGGAGCCTCTTGTGGTAAACATTCTTCAGTTGTTGCTGCGCCACCTGGTACAGAACGCTTTTCTAGTAACAGAACGCTATAACCAGCTTTTAGCAAATAAGCTGCACAAACTAGCCCATTATGTCCAGCACCGATTAGGACAACATCATACTCTTGCATACTTGGAATTTAGAAATAATCAGTAACTTTCAAAATATTAGAAAATTTTTATTACATTTACATCATCCCTCAGTAACAAAAATTATCTTTAACTAGTGTCAATCCTACTAAGGAGAGATTAAACTTGATGATGAAGGTATTTGCTTTACCTGAGCTTCTAACATCAGTATTAAAGTACCTTTTTGTACTTCTATATCTTTGATAGAAAACGATATATCCTCCCATTTAAAAGATGGTATGTTCATCAGTTCTTTAGCTTTCTGCATGAATGCTGTAATTAATTCTATTGAAATCCCCTCTCCCTCAGTGCAGTTAAAAGCCTCCAACATGGCAGGTTGTGAATGAGTGCGTGGGCGAGCGATCGCAGTGTAAGCTAAAGGGCGAGTATTTCCCATTTCCTTTAACTGCACCTTTCCCCTAAATTCTATTTTGCCATCACCAGGTAAAAATACCTGAATTTCTTCTGGTTCAAAACTGACAATTTCGCCATCTACATTCAACTCAAAGTTTTGCATCTGGCTACGAACAAACTCTGAGGTCAAGGCGCGGTTAATATCTACTTCTGTGAGTATAACTCTAGCAATGGTATTGATTGGCTCATTGAGTTCTATTTGACCAAAAAGAGCGCTAAAGGGATTGATGGCAATACTATCTGTTTGCAGTTTTATTTCCTGTATGCGAATGTCTTCTTTAATGACTAATCCTTGTCCTGCAACTGTAACTCCATCCGCCTGTCCCTGAAGTATTTTTAACAAATCGGTTTGTACATCTATTTCTATTTGTTCTACTTCATCTAGCTGATTGGATATTTGTTTTTCAGCTTCTTGGGATAGAAATTGTTCTTCTAACCGATGCTCATCAGGCATGAATTAGTAAGCTCCTAAATGTCCTCTTACTAGTTACTGTAAAGGCTAGATACTAAGGAGCGGATCTACATTGCGGTATATGCAAATCGGAGGATTGAGTAATTAACTAGAAAGTATTGTTTGTCTTTTAAATTTTGCCTTTTTGGTAACAACCATTTTTATACCACCGCTAGGGACAATTGTAATACCACGACGGACTGGATGCACTGGACGTTTATCAGTAAGGCTTAGTTCAAAATGGGATAATATTATGGCTGTTACTAATTTTATTTCATACATAGAAAATGCTGCACCGATGCAACCACGATAACCCCCACCAAAGGGTAAATATTCGTAAGGTGAAAATTTTTGGTTGAGGAATCTTTCTGGACGAAACTGTTCTGATTCTGGGTAAGTGTCTGTTCGGCGATGTGCTAAATAAATACATGGAACTAAAATTGTTTCTGATGTAACCCACATTCCGCAGGGCGTGTTAAAAAAGAAGATAATATTTTCGACAAGGGGCAC
>NZ_JABXKO010000105.1:0-20583 GCF_017114965.1 Nostoc sp. JL31 | reverse complement strand
CCCAGCCATACACAGATACACCCCTCTCATACGAGAAGTAGATTACCATATTTCGGTATTAGTGGGATAGGTTCGTGTACACCGTAGCCCAAGCCCAAGGCATCGGGGAAGTTAGAGGGGGTCAGAAAGACTTGTGCGTACACCGTAGCCTCGCTTGCTCTTAGGTTATTAGATATAGGATTCTTACTAATATGCCTTGAAAATTTCCCATGTTATTTGATGCGTTTAAAAATCGTAAATCTCCTAAAATTGAATTCATCAAAACTAACCCAACCTGGCGCGTAGCGTGGGGAACAGTTGATGCCAACTATAAAGATATAGCTTGGCGAGATGAGAAAATTTCTGTAATTTTACCACGCACAACTTCGGAATTGCCGACGGAGAAATTAGCAATCAGTTCTAGAGGACGATTTGTTGTTGTTGGTGATGTTTGGTTAACTAACCGAGTGCAATTGCTGCAAAAGTTGGGAATTGAACCGGATAGCTTTCAAGGAAGTTCTCTGCAACTGGTGGCCAATCTTTGGGAACAATGGGGTAATGAAAGTCTTAGCCAACTTGTGGGGATGTTTGCGCTAGTGGTTTGGGATAGAGACAAACAGGTGTTGAGATTGATTCGCGATCGCATCGGTGTTCGTACTCTCTATTACACTACCACTGGTTCAGTTCGTTGGATTGCACCTCAACTGAGAACTTTAACACCTCATCGTTCATCTGATTTAGATTTGGTGGCGTTGCGAGATTATCTTTGTTGTGCCTTTGTTCCTGGAGAACGAACCCTTTGGGAACAGGTGCGGGAACTGCGACCTGGAACCGTTTTAGAATTTCCTGACCATAAAGTTACAGCTTATTGGCAGCTTCAAGAACAGATTATCGCAATTGATCAACCCTTAGCATGGCATGGCGATCGCTTGCGAGAACTTCTAGAGCAAGTTGTTCAAGAATATTTACCACCAGCAAATGAACCCGTTGGCGTTTTCCTCTCTGGTGGTTTGGATTCTAGCAGTATCACTGCTTTAGTAGCAAAATTCCACAAAGCACCAGTCCACACCTTTTCGATTCATTTTGGTGCGGAATGTCCCAACGAGTTAGAATTTTCTAGTCTCGTTGCATCCCATTGTCAGACGCAGCACCACATTTTAGAAATTACTTTTAAGGATATGTGGTCACGTTTGCCGGAAACAATGGCTTATTTAGATGACCCCATTGGCGACCCACTGACTGTTCCCAACCTGTTGCTGGGACGACTGGCGAGAGAAAGCGTAGAAGTAGTTTTGAATGGTGAAGGTGGCGACCCTTGTTTTGGTGGGCCAAAAAATCAGCCGATGCTAATTAATAGTTTATATGGCTCTGTCACCAATCAGGATGCATTGCAAGCTTATTTAATCTCCTTTCAAAAGTGCGCTGTTGATTTACCGCAACTTTTAAAACCAGAAGTTTGGACAGCAGTACAAACAGCGCCTTGGGTTTTTGCTGAAGATTTATATTCCCAAGCAAACTATCTGAATCGTTTGATGGCAATGAATATCAAATTTAAAGGCGCTGACCAAATTCTGACCAAAGTCAGTAACTTGACTCAAGCTGCTCTTTTACAAGGTCGTTCTCCTTTATTTGATCAACGAATAGTAGACTTAAGCATGGAAATACCTCCAGAGTATAAGCTTTCTGGAGTGGAAGAAAAAGCAGTTTTAAAACAAGCGATTACCTACGGTACGTCTCCGACGATCGCAGATATTTTACCAGACACAATTATTCATCGTCCCAAAAGCGGCATGATGGTACCGGTGCAGTTAGGATTTCGGAAATATTGGCAGCAAGAAGCCAGAGATTTATTGTTAAATCAGAATGCAGCTATCACTCCTTACTTTAACCAGTTGCCAATTCGTAATTGGTTAAACTATCAAGGAGATACCTGGAGTCGTTATGGAGTAAAGCTGTGGTTGCTTGCTAGTTTAGAAATTTGGTTACAAGTAAATAAAAAAGCGCAGTAGTGAAAGCAACAAAAGGATACGCCATTAATATTACTTATGGTAATTTTTAATTTGGAGTAAGCAAGATGATTCTTGTTATATGAATATTTCTTGACTTATGTCAGCATTTTTTGTTTTAAAAACCACTGAAAAAACGCATTTTCAAGTGATTGCCGATTTTTTGCTAATTTATTTTTGATTATTTACTGAGCTAATCTCCATTTGCGGTGTACTCTCAATATACGGTAACTAGCAATACTTCTCGGTTAAGGGGAAAAAAGAAAGGGAAAGGGGAAAGAAAAACCTTTAACCCAAATTCCAGTCACCTTTTCTCAAAACCTGATTCCGAATTAAAAATGCCTAACCGAGAAGTATTGCGGTAACTACCACACTCAACCTTTGAGATCAATTACACCCAGAGGTGAATACCATGAACAATTATGCTCAACAACAGGAATTTATTTTAAGTCAAATCACAAATAAATATTTTCAGCGCCGAGATTTCAGTGGATGTGACTTGAGGGGAATCGACCTGAAAGGAATTAATTTAAGTGGTATCAACTTTATCGGAGCGGATTTGCGTGATGCAAATTTGTCTGGCTGTGTTCTCACTCGTGCTAATTTAAGTGGCGCAAATTTGATGCAAGCTAGCTTACGTGAAGCTAATTTGTATGAAGCATCTTTATGTGAAGCCAATTTGACTAATGCTGATTTAACAAGAGCAAATTTGTGCGGAACTTTCTTATGGCGGGTGAAATTCACAGGTAGTAATCTTTGGGGTGCTTCTTTATGTGATGTAGATTTGAGAGAAGCAGACTTAAGTGAAGCCAAATTAATTGAAGCATCGCTGATTGAAGCTAACTTAAGTTTTGCAAATCTCACACGAGCAAAGCTATGTGGAGCAAAATTACTAGAAGCTAATTTGACTGAGGCTAACTTAACTAGTGCAGACTTGACATGGGCAAATTTAACCAAAGCAAACTTGAGTAAGGCAAACCTTTGGAAGACAAATTTGATTTATGCGAAGTTGCGAGATACTATCATGCCTGATGGCACAATTGAGCAACCTCAGATAGTTATTTATTAGCTAGAGTTAGCCTTGTAATATCGTGTCCGGTTAAAGACTTATCATTAAGACGGCAGGGGAGCAGGGGGCAGGGGGAAAGAGGGTTTCCTGGTTTTTGCACAGATGCGGGAATTATAACTAATTAGGCGGACATGATATAAAGAGATAATTTTTTGATTTGGTTCCCATGCTATGCATGGGAATACCTAGCTGACTTTTCACGTCATCTGCAAAAGCCCACGAAAAAATATCTCTTTTCTATGCCCAAATCCGACCCCAACGGAAAGGCTTATCAGGCTCAGATGGTGTAGACCAAGTAACCACTTCGCCTATGGACGTTAGTCCTAACGCACCAAAAATCATTGATGGTGCGGCGCTTGGCGATAACACACCCTACCGATTAAAAGTGAAAGCGTGAGTTGTGGCGATCGCTAAAATTATTAATATAATTAGTCCTAAATTATTTCAAAAAAGTCTGTAAAATTCATCTTGAACTTAACCAACTGCAAAACCTGTATATTGCCTCACCAAAGGTTCATGAAATGCTAACACAATATCTTCTTTTGGTACTCCTAATTTAATTAACTCATTAGCAATGCCAATTTCAGTTCCATCATGCTGTATCCAAATTTTGTTGTTTTTAATATCGATATGCAAAACACAACCATGCTGCCGTCGTCTATTTTTCCACCCAACATACATCAATTGATAGTGGTTGCGAACTGTATCAAAAATTAATTGTTGTTCAATTTCATCTCTTGATGAGCCTAGCTCGGCATATTCTGTTATGGCTTGTTGAACATAGTTTTGGTATTGCTCTAGTTTTTCCATTCTACAATTACCTCCTGAATCTGATCGTAAATTATTAATTTCAATTGAGAGCGCTGAATAACTATTTTAATAAACTGCAACTTAAAGAAAGCGTTATATATTCCTAAAGGCACAGCCAAATATAAAACTCTCTCAGGTTCTTGCTCTTCTAACGCGATACGATAATTAAAAAACTGTCCAATTGCTGTATGGAATTCAGAAATGTTTGATGCACCAATAAAACTCTTAATCTCAACGGCTATTTTCTCTCCGGCTCTTTCGGCTGCCAAAATTTGCTCTGCACCTAAGTCAATATACATTTCAATATCACCAATTTCAATCCTCAAAGGGTCATTAGTAATTAACCAACCCTCCTTTTCTAATCCTTTCCTAACGGCATAATGAAAAATATCTTTAGCAGGCATTAACTTAAAAACTAGTATTTTATATCCATCATTATAGCAATATTGCACCATACCAAACCTTACTAACATCCCTGTAATACCTAAATTTTGTATGCGCACAAAAGGCGATACCCGCATTATAATTGCGATTTTAGACGACCCCGCCGACTTAGAACGCGCTTGTTTTATTGGGGCAAAATTTACGCAACATCAGCCTTTTTGAACACAAGATATTGACCTGAAATTAGCTACAGAATTTAACCAACAACGAAAAGCGAAAAAATAAAGAGAAGCATTTTTTGAGCAGTTTCCTCAAGACATCTGATTGACAGCACAGACTTATTGTGACAAAGCTACACGGCAATGTACTCTTTTTGTGGGGGATGATGCTGAGTAATAAGCAAATGGCAGTAGACTGAAAATCTTTGTTGGTGCGATCGCTCTAAACTTGATATTAATAACTATAGGGGAACAGCTATAAGTACTGTTTAAGCCGTACTTGATACAACTTAAACAGCACTTATTAATGGTGAAGCTGTAGTTATAAATGCTCATTATCTGATTAAGTAAACTTGAAGCCTTAATTAATACAGCTTGGAAATTAATTATAAATATTACTTATATGATAAGTAATCCTTAAGCTGTAGTTAATACAGCTTATTTTGTGATTATGAATGCTCAAGCTGTAATTAACACACCTTCTTCTCTAGTTATGAATGCTTAAGCTGTAGTTCACACAGTTTCTTCTGAATTTAACACAGCTTCTTTTGTAGTTATGAACGCTCAAACTATAATTAAGATTAGATAAACCCTTTAAATCAATTAAAAGAATTTACCAGGATCTATTTTATAAAAAATATAATTATTTTTGTGGATTTTGCGGAACCAGAATATATTTTTCATAGGGCATAGTAACTGTATAAATATTACAAGTAACTAAATTTATGTCTTTGAGAAAACGTACATCCCGCGTTCTAGAAAATGCTGAGTTAAGATTTGCTGGACTGAAAGCAATTGATGTCAATCTGGATCTTGGAGAGACTTGTAATTTAAAAATGCTGACAGAACTAATTGAGCAATTACGCAGCAAGTTAGAAGCTCATAATACTGCTCTCAGCACAATTGACTCTTCCAAAGTAGAAATTGACAAGTTAGAACAAACCTTGGGTACTTTCTCCGAAAAAATGCTCATGGGAATCGGCTTTAAATACGGCAAAGATAGCCGTGAATATGAGATGGCTGGTGGAGTTCGCAAAAGTGAACGTATCCGTAAAAGCAGAGCGACTCGCTTGAAAACTATTGCACAAAAAGCATCTAGCCAAGGTACTCAGCCCTTGAAGATGTGTAAGCAATACAGTTCGGATAAGCAAGCAGGGGGGGCAGGGGGGACAAGGGGACAAAAGTTATAATATTACAACAAGTCTTTCCCCTTGTACTCTCCCCCATGCCCAATGCCTAAAATTCACGTTGTGAAAAGATAAAAATAGCGATCGCTAACAACAGGGCACTATAAATTAAGCCATAACCAGCATTCATAATCAGTGAAGTGGTGTCAGGTAGTGCTTGCAGACCATATACGGCATCATTTTTCAAATCTAATCGAGATAAATCTGGCAAAAAAAGAAACAAAGCTTGAGTTAGACGTTCCATACCAGGGTTACGGCTAAGACGACCAAGTTGTACTAAATCTTGAGTAATATTTCCGATTAAATATACCGCGAAGGTTAAAACAGTCGCTAGCAGAGAGGCAGTAAAAACACCGAAGGTAATAGCCACAGCAGTAATTAATGACAACTGCAAAAATAAGAAAATTGCAGCAATTAGAATGCTTGCTGTCGGATGAGGAATATTACCAATTTGCAGAAATACCAGATAAATTGCTGTCATCGTGGCGACAAGCACAGCTAGGACTGCGGATAAACCCAAGTATTTGCCGACGATAATTTCACTGCGACTAACAGGTTTAGCAATTAATACTAAAATAGTGCGTTTTTCAATTTCTTTATTAATTAGTCCCGTACCAATAAATATCGTAATAATTAACCCGATGGCATTCATTGCTGCCATCCCAAAGTCTAAAAACATTTTATCTTCAGCCGTAGCTGCAAATTCAGGAAGGACGCGGAAGGCGGTGGCGAGTACTAGCGCATAAAAACCAATAATATATAGGATGCGATCGCGTACCACTTCCTGAAACACATTCTTTGCCAATACAAAAATTCTGTTAATAGTCATTTGTCATTTGTCATTGGTCATTTGTCATTGGTCATTGGGAAGAGGCAGAGGGTAAAAAGGTAATTTTATTATTCTTCCCCCTGCTCCTCTGCCTACTGTGTACATACAAATCAGAGTTACTTTGAGATCCGGGTTTTACCCCCCTTAATCCCCCCTTGGCAAGGGGGGAAACCGGAAAATCTAGTTCCCTCCCCTTTGCAAGGGGAGGGTTAGGGTGGGGTAATTCGAGGACTGGTAGTGATTCGATAACTTGTGTGTACACCGTAGGCTCCCCTGCTTCCCTGCTCCTCTGCCCCCTGCCCCACTCCTCACTGCTGCGGAGGCGGTGAACCAGGAATTAATTTACTGGCGCGATCGCATTCAATTTCTGCAACTGTAATCTTATTCTCTGAATTAGTAGCTGCTGCAACTGGTTCAATGCGACAAGATTTTTTTAAGTAATAGCCCCGTGGGTTAGAACTCGGGCCTATCCAAATACTTAATAAATCTAATATATATCCAGACTTTGTATTAGCTACACGCGGTTCAATGCGCCATAGTTCCTTCTCTTCATATTTACTCAGGTTTTTTTGAATTACTCCCCTACCCAGATTTCCTACCCGTTGTTTCGCATCTAACAACCATTTTTCTACTTCTGACCAAGGTCTTTCAGCTATTTGTTCTACTACCATTGGTTGAAGTTTTTCTAGAATTACAACGCCGTTTTGGGGAATTTTTACTGCTGCTTGTGTTCTGACAATAAAGGTACTATGTTTAAAAGTATCTGCTTGCAAACTGGGATATTGTCGTAACCAATTATCTGTCACAAAGTGAAACTGAATCCAACAACTTAGCAGCATACTACTAGCAACTAAAATTATGATTCTTTGGCGGTCTTGTGGCTTAGGAATTCGAGCTTTGGCATCGGTGTCATTGCCTTCAATAAACTCTGGTATTGCCGTAATTAATGCTGAAATTGTTGGCCAAAAAACGATTGTTCTGGGTGTAATTACATCTTCTTGATTTCCAAATGCAAAAACACTCACTAAGAATCCAGTGATTACTGCCCCGACTGGCATAAAAGTCCCAGGAACCCTCAAAGGATCTTCAGTTGTATACCAAGCTGTACCGGCAATTAAAAATAACCAACCGAAAAAGGCAATTATATCTTTGATATAACCTGTGGCACAATATGAAAGTATCCAAGAAAAAACACTTAAATAAATAAATGTCTGCCAAGAGTAAGCTTTGGGTGGAACTAATATTTTTCTAATTCCTGCATAAAGCCCTTCAGCAAATCTAAAAACCCCAAAGACATCTTTTAGTAACGTATTCATATTCCTCCCTACACCTGATTAATCAATAATTTTTCTCTAAATTAAACAAGTAATTTCTTGCTATTTTGAACGAAATAATAAAATAATAGTTATAGCAGTATAACTCAGAGAATTTGCTATTAGTATAGTAGTAACTAAATTAGTATTTTGTAAATTAAGGGTACTAAAACGACGCCGTTGCAACCGCTGAGATATTTTCGGTTCTTCTTCTTTCTTAGCAAATGATTCATTTAATGAGAATAACAAAACCCTTAAAATGAAAAATTTCATCAAAAATGTAGTAAAAAATATGATGCAAGCTGTTAAAATAATTAAAGTTTGTGTATTCGGCGATCTGAAATTATTAAAAAACATATAATTAATTAATTCTGATTTCACCTGTATTGGCAAGATTGGTTCTGAGACAAAAAATATGAACCAACCAATTACACTCGAAAACAGATTGATAGAAATTGCATAAAAAGTACTGGTTTTTTTGTCAAATTTTAGTCGAGAATGCAAAACATAAGCTTCGATGGGGATGGCAATCAGTACAAATAAAAAGTCAAACAGAAATCCACCAATGGGAAAAATCCTGGGAAGCATCCAATTGTCAGGCATAAATGGTTACGGGTAAGGGTGAACTGTAGTGAGTATAACTGGGATAGTAAGGGTGATGGGGGAAATTATCCCATTGTTCTTGTCCTTTACTATGCGGGTGTGCCAGTATTCCTCTATTGATATTGTTAATAGATCAAACTGACCCTTGTACAGTCGTGTTAGAGAGGTAGTTTCTCTATCTGAGAGTATAAGAGGTTAGGTAAGATTAAAGACTGCCATAGTTATAGCTTTTTGAGAGATGACAAGGAACGGTATTGGGATTCGGACGGCGCAAGTGCGTCAAGAACGGCTTATTGGTCAAATTCACGTCTACGATGGTCTGGGTAAAGGTAAATCTCAAGCGGCTTTGGGAGTGGTTTTGCGCTCCATTGGCTTGGGAATAAATACGCCTAGCAACTCTAATCGTGTTTTACTGCTGCGATTTTTAAAAGGGCCAGAACGTGATTATGACGAAGATGGGGCGATCGCAGCTTTGCAGCGTGGGTTTCCCCATTTAATTGACCAGGTTCGCACCGGGAGAGCGGAATTTTTTGGCCCAGAGGAAATTACCACCTTTGACCGAGATGAAGCAATGCGCGGTTGGGATGTAGCCAAAGGTGCGATCGCTAGTGGTTTATATTCAGTTGTCGTCTTGGATGAAATTAACCCAGTTCTGGATTTAGGTTTGCTACCAGTAGATGAAGTGGTAAAAACATTAAAATCCAAACCCCAAGAGTTGGAAATCATTGCTACCGGACGCGCCGCACCCCAAAAGTTGCTCGATATTGCAGATTTGCACTCAGAAATGAAACCTCATCACCACCCAACAGCTAAAGCCCTCTTCTTGGAAGGGATTGAAATTTATACTGGTGCTGGTAAAGGCAAGTCTACCAGTGCTTTGGGTAAAGCTTTGCAGGCCATTGGTAGGGGAATTAATCATCCCGGGTCTACCCGTGTATTGATTATGCAGTGGCTTAAGGGTGGTAGCGGCTACACAGAAGACGCTGCGATCGCTGCTTTGCAGCAGTCATATCCAGAAGTGGTGGATCATCAGCGTTGCGGTGGAGATGCGATCGTCTGGCGAAATTCCCGGCAAGAATTAGATTATGTAGAAGCCGAACGAGGTTGGGAAATTGCAAAAGTTGCGATCGCCTCTGGATTGTATAAAACTATTATTCTCGATGAACTCAATCCCACCGTTGACTTAGAATTACTCCCCGTTGAACCCATTGTTCAAGCTTTACTCCGCAAACCCCGCGACACCGAAATTATTATCACTGGCCGTTGCCAAAATCCACCCGCGTATTTCGACTTGGCTAGCGTCCACTCAGAAGTTTATTGCCACAAACACTATGCTAATCAAGGCGTAGAACTTAAACGAGGTGTAGATTTTTAAATGGGGCATGGGGCAGATAACTGAATGTTGGCACATTAGCGGGAATTTTTACTTCTGTGGTAGTAAAATATTTTGCACAAAGCGATCGCGTCCTGCTGCCTTTGCTTTATATAACGCCCGATCCGCTGTGGCAATCATTTCTTCTAAGTCAGAATCTGGCTGAGGAATTTCTGCCGTAAACCCAACACTAATAGTTACATAAGGACTAACTTGGGAATTTTGATGAGGAATTGCTAGACCTCGGACAGCATGACAAATTTCGTCGGCAACATGAGTCGCCCCCTTGGTGTCTGTGTTAGGTAAAATCACAGCAAATTCTTCCCCACCATAACGGGCAACTAAATCTCCGGGACGTTTAATCATATCTTTGATAGCTTGGGCAATTTTCTGAAGACAGCGATCGCCTACCCGATGACCATAGGTATCATTATATAATTTGAAGAAATCAACATCGCAAAGAATCAGAGAAAGCGGACGTTGCTCGCGTTTTAGACGCTGCCACTCTTGGGAAAAATACTCTTCAAACCGTCGGCGATTAGCTATTTGAGTTAATCCATCGATAGTAACTAATCGCTGTAATTCCAGATTCACGGCTTCCAGTTTTTGCTGCAACTGAGATTGCTGAATCAAGCGTTTTACCCGTTGTCGCAAAACTGCCCAGTGAATCGGTTTGGTAACAAAATCTATTGCTCCCACTGTAAATGCACGGTCAACTGACTCTTGATCATCAAGTCCTGTAATCATTAAAATTGGAGTGTGCTTGTTACAATCCAGAAGCTCCAACTGAGTGCAACACTCGAATCCATCCATATCCGGCATTATGGCATCCAGGAGTACTATATCAGGGTGCAGTTGCTTAAAAACATTTATTGCCTCTATGCCATTTTGAGCTTCCGCTATTTGATAGCCTTCCCGCTCTAAGAAATGCCGTAGTATCAGGCGAATAAAAGGTTCATCATCAACGATTAAAACTAAAGATTGACTTTCTTGATCTGTGGCTTTCATGGTGCTTCCTTGGCAAGTTCTTGTTCTAAGGCAGTTTTAACTTGTTCATATTCCTGATACAGTAGTGAAAGTAATTCTAGATTGTTTTCTAAGTTACTGTTTCGTGCCTGTGCTTCTAACACCTTGCAAAGCTGCGCTAAGGCGATCGCTCCAATAGAACCACTGCTGGACTTGAGTTTGTGTGCTGTCTGCCATATAGTCTGGATATCCTGAGTTGCGATCGCTGTGCTAATATGTTGCACTAGTCTGGCTGTCTCTGTAAGATAACACTCAATTAGTTCAGCAAATGCCACACGATCTCCTCTAAGCATAAGCTGCAAGGATTGGAGGACTTTGGCATCAATTTTCGCGCTTTTTAATGTCTGGTTTTTTCCTGACTGTAAGATATTTGACGAAGGTTGCAATTCTTGGCGTCTCACTTCCCCTTGTTGTTTGATGGAAGTGAATTCAAAATTTCTTTTGCGTGAACATTTGCTGAGTGCCTGAGCTAACTCTTGCAGCAGAATAGGTTTGCTAATGTAGTCATCCATACCAGCGGCAAGACAAACTTGGCGATCACCCCGTATGGCATTGGCAGTAATGGCGATGATATGGGGGCGAACACCCACCCCCCATTCTTGACAAATTCTCCGAGTTGCTTCTAACCCATCCATTTTGGGCATGTAAACATCCATCAACACTACGTCGAATTGCTGTTTTTGCAGAGCTGCGATCGCTTCTAGCCCATTGCTGACCACATCTGCGCCATAACCTATTTTCTGTAGCATCAGTAGAGCAACTTTCTGATTAACAACCGTATCCTCTGCCAGAAGAATTCGCAGTGGCAGTCGATGACCCAAATGCCGATCTACCAAAGGAAAATGAGAAATGCTGGCTAGGATCGGCTGATTTCCCAAAACACGAGTAATAACATCGTAGAGTTGAGAGTGTTTGATCGGTTTACTCAAAGAAGCAGCAAACTTGACATCATTAAAGTCTGAAGGAGTTTCTATTTTCGCTAAAGAAGTCATAATCACCAAAGGCAGATTTTGACAACCAGATTGCTTGCGGATTTGACGAGCTAGGGTTATGCCATCCATTTCTGGCATCTGCATATCTAAAATAGCAATATCAAACTGTGTTCCCTGAGCAAGTTTAACTAAAGCTTCTTTGCCAGATTTGGCGGCATAAGTTTCCATCTTCCAAGACTCAGCTAGCAAGCTGAGAATTTGGCGATTGGTTAGATTGTCATCCACAATCAATAATCGTTTGGATGCAAGCAACGGCGAAATGCTTAATTCGGCTTGTTCTGACTGAGCAACTACTTTGGTAATAATGGTGAAGTAAAATGTTGAACCTGGTGAAGAGTCAGGAGATGATAATAATTTTCCTTTATCCCATCTACGGCTAGGATTGCCACCAACCAACCCCTGGCTTTCTACCCAAAGAGTGCCGCCCATCATCTTACTGAGCCGCTTACTAATCGCCAATCCCAGCCCTGTGCCACCATATCGTCGAGTCATGGAGACATCAGCCTGAGTGAAGGGTTGAAATAATCGCTCTATTTTCTCTGGTGCGATGCCAATACCTGTATCTTTGATCGCAAATTGAATTTCGTAGAGAAGTTGCTCTTTTTCAACGGGTATCGGGGATTGGGGAGCAGGGGAGCAAGGGAGCAAAGGAGAAGTTGCAGTAAGTCTTTCCCCTGTGCCCCTGTGCCCCTGTGCCCCTGTGCCTCTTGTGCCCAGTCCTCGATCGCCAATCCCCAGTTCAACAGAGAGTACTACTTCTCCGGTTTCCGTAAACTTAATAGCATTGTTGAGCAGATTCATCAAGACTTGGCGCAGACGAGTTAAATCACCGACGATCTGAATGGGAACTTGGGGCTGGATTAGATAAACTAGTTCGATATCCTTTTGGGCAGCTTTCGGAGCTAAAAAGGAAATAGCCTCCTCTACACAAGCTCTCAAATCAAAAGGCTGTTCTTCTAATTCCAGTTTGCCCGACTCAATTTTGGAGAAATCTAGAATATCGTTGATGATGGTAAGTAAAGTATCTCCGCTACTGTGAACTATTTCCAGAAAGTCTTGCTGTTGAGGTGTGAGATCGGTATCCAGCAGTAGACCTGTCATCGCAATAACAGCATTCATTGGAGTCCGAATTTCGTGACTCATCATTGCTAAAAACTCACTTTTTGCCCGATTTGCGGCTTCTGCTTGGCGTTTTGCCTGCTCCAAGGCAAAGTTTTTCAAGGTAAGTTCTTCACGTTGGCGCGTTTCTTGTTCCAGTAAGTGAGCTTGTGCTAGAGCAATACCTAGTTGAGCCGCCACAGCTTCTAGTAATTCGATTTCGTCTTGTGTCCATTGGCGAAAATAGTTGCACTGATGTAAGCCGATCGCACCATTGGGTTCTCCTTGATAGGAGGTGCGGATTGACAGCATGGACTTCAGCCCAATTTCTCGGCAGATAGCTTCAGTCCTTTGCAGCAAAGGTTCAACGTACACATCTGGAGAAGCGATCGCACTTTCTTGGGTCATCATCTGCTCGGCATAAGGATTGTTAGTCATGGGAACTTCCAATTTCAATACAGAGCAGTAACCAGGGAGTGTATTATATTGTGCTACTAGGGGAATTTGTGGTGTGGGGTTACTAATGTAAGAGTGGATCAGACAGCGATCGGCTCCAAATGCTTGTCCAATTTGGGTAGCAGCCGTCTTAAAGATTTTGCTGGTGTCAAGACTTTGACGAATTTCCTGAGTAATTTGTTCAAGTAGTAGAGTGCGATGCAATTGCCGTTGCAGTGCCTCTTTAGCTCGTTTGTTTTCGGTAATATCGTGATTGATGCCGACAGTAGCAACAATTTCTCCCTGTTCATCCTGTAGAGCAACTACGGTTGTTTCGCAAATTCCCTCACTACCATCTTTGCGAATAAAGTGTATTTCCCCTGACCAACGTCCTTGCTGGTTGACTGTTGACAAAATGTTGACGCTTAATGTTGCGGCTACTTCCGGTTGATGCAAAATACTGGGATATTGAGTTAAAATCTCAGCTTTGGTATAGCCAAACATACTTTCGGCAGCAGGATTCCAGTCAATAATACTTCCGGTTAAATCTGTGATAATTACGCCATCATGCATGTTTTCAAAGGTGAGGGCTTGCCGACGCAGATTGGCTTCGGCTTGCTTGCGTAAGCAAAGCTTGTCGTAGACATCGCTAATATCTCTCTGAATGCCAATGAAGTGGCTTAACTCACCATTGTTGTCATGAATAGGAGAAATACTCAATTCATTCCAAAACAAAGTACCATCTTTGCGATAGTTGCGAAGAACAACTTTGCAACTTGTTCCAGTTCGAATAGATGAGCGCAATTCATTAAGTGCTGGTTGCTGGGTATCTGTGCGTTGCAAAAATCGACAGTTTTGCCCAATTACATCAGTAGCACTGTAGCCTGTTATTTGCTCAAAGGCAGGGTTGACGTAAATAACTGGATTGTAGGCGAGTTTAGCATCGGCAATAATAATCCCATTACTGGTAGCGGCAAGTGCCCTCTCTCTCAGTCTCAAGGTTTCTTCAACTAGCTTCAAATCAGTAATGTCAAACATAAACCCCCTGAGCATGATCGCAGTTCCGGCTTCTTCAACGACACTAACAATGTCTCGCAGCCAAACAACTCGCCCATCAGCAGCTAACATCCGGTATTCCAGTTCGTGATTCTCGCACCTAGCAGTTGCTTCTTGACAAAAACGAACAGAATTTTGCTTGTCATCTGGATGCAGATGATTAACCCAAAAATTTTCCTCGTACCACTCTGCGATCGGATAATTTAGCAAGTCTACCGCTTGCGGCCCAACGTAAATAAATCGCCAAGTTTTTAAGTCCAATTCCCAAGGGATGACTTTGACTGTTTCCAGCATCTGTCGCAAACGATTTTCACTGGCGAACAGGGCAGTTTCTACCTGTTTCTGTTCAAAAATCCTGTGATTTAACTCCTGATTGATTGCTATTATTTGTTGGTTTATTGCATTCATTGCCAAGGCAAAATAGATTGATAATGCCAACGTGACAACAACTAATAACCCTGCAATCAATTCTACTTGTGTTAATAACCCCGGATTTGGGATTAAAAGTCTCTGCCAGAGTAGGAATACAGAGATTGAGAAAAAAATCCCCAGCAACAGCGCGAGTAATTCTCGTTGACGGAAAAATATCACAGCTTTGAACCAGTCATATCGGTGCTGTTTTACCACTTATTAACTCTCTAGGACTTTCAGGACTTATTGCACTAACTTTTACTTTTAAGTAATCTAAAACATTAGTAGTAAGGGGGCAATTACGGAATTTATTTTTAGTTAATATATCAAAATGTTTATATATTGCCAGAAAAGCTTAATCATTTATGATTGTAATTACACTTCTTTTGATACCAATTATTTCTGAAGACCCATAGACAGAACCCTACGCCTGCGGGAGAGGTTTGCCCAGGTCAAAATCATGTGCAACTTCACCAAGAATTAGTATGAGAACTGCAAATTTTCTGTAGTACACCGTGGTGGAAGTTTGTTTACCTTTAAGGAGTTGCTTTGAGCAACTTGTCTGGTTAATTGAGATGGAAGCAGGTATTGCAAACCAAAAGACCCCCGACTTCTTGAAAGAAGTAGGGGATCTAAGCCTCTCGCTGGAGAGCAAATTAAATATAGTGGTTTCCACAAATTTTAAGTAGACTATGCCTGCGATCGCAACAAAAGAGTAATGGAGATTAAAAACCAATACAGTCCAGATAAACCCAAAACCCAGATGTAGAGACGCGATTTATTACGTCTTGATTTATCGCGTCTTGAAGACCAATTATCTACACCAATAACCTTTAACCCAAGTATATTGGATGAAAAACAAGGGTTAATGCCATTCGCTTGTAATTTAAATTACAGATGCTTGGCGTTGACAATCAAAAACAACCATATAGGAAGCATTTGGTATTTCTTGAGGAAGGTGTCGCATATAGCCATCGGCATCAGAACGGCTGCGGAAGCGAGCAACAATCTCCCGTTGCGTATTAGGAAGTAGACGAGCGATCGCCCAAGAATTGAGGCGTTCTTTATACGCAATAGTCTGATTGTCTGATTGAGAAGCTTTGTTATCCGTATTTTCTGGCATAATTATGTTAACCGTATGAAGTTTAATGAAGGGCGTTAATTAGTTTCTAGGTAGGAATGCACTAACGCTTTTTTTTATGCTGCTGCCACCTTGTTATTCGATTCTTAATAAATTGTCAACACTGAGCGCTATATTTTAGACCAATTAAGTTGGAATTTTCAGGTACAAATGAATCTCAAAGCCTTAACTTGCAATTGTTTCCAGGACACAACCATGTTCAAGCAGAAAGTTTGGCAATTATTGGGTTTGCATAATTTGTATGCATACACATAAGTAAAGTCCGCATCAGTGGTAAAACAAACATCAATGTCTGAAAACATACTATTAGAAGCTGAAGAGAAAACGAATAATAATGTGCGTAAAATTAATCAGCACGTAGACGCTCTTAATTTTTCTATAGTGTGGTTAGTAAAGCTACATTGCGAGCATTTACATTTTTTATAGTTAGTTGAGAATAATTAAATTGTTAAAGTCTTTTTAAATATTCAAGAATGAATTTTTATTCAGCTTTTGACTAGAGCTTTAAGGACAACAGATAGTGCAATTATTTAAATTAAAAATTCTTGACTAATTGTCACCAAATAGTTAAAAAATTCTCGAGAAAATTACAGTTATTAATAATGAAAACACCATTCGTAACATCAATAATCCAAAAAATAGCAGAGGAAATAGGAGCAGTAGTTTTAGTAGACCCAGAATGCGACTTTATGGGATTGATTACATTTAAAAACGGCAATAAAACCTTCTTTCGTAATACCAGGTTTAGTATTAATTCTCTTGGCTCAGTAGCAATAGCTAAAGATAAAGCAGTTTCAAACTTTTTTCTGAATAAATTTGGCTATAAGGTTACTGAAGGAAAAACATTTTTTAGTAACGAATTATGCGAAGAAATAGCTAATACTAGAAATATAGATGCAGGATTTTATTATGCCCAGAAGTTGGGATTTCCTGTAATTGTCAAGCCGATTAACCTTAGTCAAGGAATGTTTGTTACCAAGGTTCACAATAAACAAGAATATTATCAAGTAGCTAAGAAAATCTTGCGAAAAATCTCAGGATTTATTGTTGAGCGGTTCTATAGTGGCAATGATTATAGAATTGTAGTACTTGATGATAAAGTAGTTTCGGCATATCAAAGAATCCCCTTATTTATCATCGGAGATGGTCAATCTACTGTTTTGCAACTTATGCAACAGAAGCAAGAAACTTTTATCAAAAATGGTAGAAAAGAAATTATAGATTTTGAAGATTACAGAATCAAAAAAAACTTGCAAAGACGGAAGCTAAATTTTAGTAACGTTATACCTAAGAATAATATAGTCTATCTTTTAGATAATGCAAATTTATCAACTGGAGGTGAGGCAATAGACTTCACTGACAATATCCATCCTGATTTTAAAAAATTAGCAGTAAATATTACAAAAGATATGGAGTTAAGATTATCAGGTGTGGATATTCTTGCTAGTGATATAACGTCACCAATGGGAGATTATACAATTATTGAAGTAAATGGCGCTCCTAGCTTAACTCACTATGCATCATTTGGTGAAGTTCAGACGAAAAGAGTCGAAAATTTATATCTCCAAGTTCTCAAAGTACTTGAAAATGAGAATAACAGAGTAAATTATTGATTTTGACTGGAGGCGGAGCCGGAATTGCTCCCCTCCTGAACTCTTTTTCAATTTTACCTATCTCTTCACCAATCCTTATCTAGTAAGGATTCAAATTCAGCTTGCAAGGCGTTTATATCCGCCAACCTTGTGACTAGTAAATTATCTTTACCAGCATCATTTAAACGTACTTTCCAATAACGAATACTGTCTGAGTTATTCAACCAAAACTTAATCACCGTATCTACTACTTGATCCAGATTCCAATCCCACTTTGCTGGAACTGATTCCACCGATTCTAAAAACGTATCTAGCGTACACGTATGCATTCCCAAGTATTCCACACCTTCGTGGAGTGGTTTTTGCCCATTTTGCTGTTGCTGATTAAAAAACTGCAAAAGTGGAGATATTCCTACAATATCAAAAGTGTATTTCATGCCAGTACTCTCAATTTTATATTACTTACAGGAAATATTTAGTCTTTTCTATTTCTAAAATAATATCTGGAAAGGAACTAAAGCATCTGCAAAAAGTGCAGTTTTGTTCTATATCATAGGCGTTAAATCTCAGCTATAAATTAGCACTGACAAGCATTGAGTGCTAATATTTATTTGAGAGTTTGATTGATTACTAAAAAGTTTCAGGCATTAATTCAAAGATGTATATATCTTTAATAATTATTTAATTAGTTACGTTACGGCTTGTAAAGGCTAGATCCTGCCTAACCCATCTTTTTAAGGCTTGTGCTGATAAATAAAGTGGCTGTGTAATGAAATCAGTAGCCCAACACGTATGCTAAATGCTATCAATGCCAACCAAACTGCCTTTCTGGAGCGATCGCATCCAAATATACAGATGGGGTCAAGTCAAGGGAGTATAAATTTAAACTCACTTGACAGTGCAGTTTTAAAAGTGTCACTTACTAGACTCGCCTTTTGATTGAAGCAGTGATACTATTTATTTGTGTGAGGAGCAAGTTAAAAATAAAAAACGCCTGGGGTGGAAACACGGCAACACTCCCAGGCGTTTTTTAATTGGTACACAGAAAACAGTCTTTGCAGATTCGCCCAAACCGGATTGCTATACATCGGATGTAGCAATAGCCCAATCTAAAATCTAAAATTCCTTAAGTTGCACCAAATTCAGTTTGTAAGGCTTCATCGTTATTATCAGCGATCGTTGCCACAACGGTAATTAACCGAGATACTTCGCCAGGAGATAACTCTGCTAAGGTGCGTGTCGATATTACAACCACCCGGTTTTCAATAATGCCGAAGCGCGCCTCAAAAGTGCTGGAGCAGTTTAACTCCAAAAGATACCGCATCAACTTAGGTTCATTTTTCGCAGGTAAATTTAGCACCGCAGACCAAACCGTTATGGTGTCTTCATCGCTTGTCCCGTTGAGTTGGACAAATACTTGCACACTTCCATACTTAAACTTCCAAAGATAACCAGCCTCTGGAGTGTGGCTAACCATCGCACTATCATCTTGTTCCAAAGAGTCGATGACATTTTCAATTACCTCAACATGGTTAATGCTTGTCGTCTCGGCGATTAAATCATTAACGGATTCGTTACTAGTTACGGTTTCTGGGTAGCTTGCCATACAGATTTTTTTCTCAACATACTCGCTCTACACATACTTTATAACTTGTGGACGTAGTTGGAGGGGCAATTCATGAATTACCCCTACTAATTGCTCCCGCCACCATCTGGTATGGTGGCGGGAGGAACAAAGAATAATTCTGGAAAAATCAATGACGATCGCGCTTAACCTACATCATCATGGGCAAAGCGGTTAAAGAGGAAGTCTAAGGCATAGTTACGCAGTTGATAATATTGTGGATCTTCCATGATGCGGCTGCGATCGCGCGGACGAGAAAAAGGAATTTCCATAACTTCGCCTATTTTCGCGTGTGGGCCATTGGTCATCATTACCAATTTATCTGCTAAAAATAGTGCCTCGTCGATGTCGTGGGTAATCATCAGCACTGTACAACGGTTATCGCCCCAAATTTTCAGCAATTCTTCCTGTAATTCTTCTTTGGTGATGGCATCTAGCGCCCCAAAAGGTTCATCTAAAATTAAAACTTTGGGACGAATCGCCAAAGCACGCGCGATAGAAACCCGTTGTCTCATCCCACCGGACATTTGCATTGGTTTCTTTTCCATTGCATCAGCCAGTCCCACCATTGCTAAATGATCGCGCACGATCGCTCTTTTTTCGGCTTGTGGTTTGTTGGGATAAACGGCGTTAACAGCTAAGTAGATATTTTCAAAAGCAGTGCGCCAAGGTAGCAGGGCATAGTTTTGGAAGACAACCATTCTGTCTGGGCCTGGTTGGGTAATGGGTTCTCCTTCGAGTAACACTTGCCCGGAGGTGGGAAAGTTAAAACCGGATACCATATTTAGTAGCGTCGATTTGCCACAGCCAGAGTGACCGATGACGCAAATAAACTCACCTTGTTCGACGTTGAGGTTAACGCCGTCGAGTACGGTGAAGGGTCCTTTCTTTGTGGGATAGACTTTGGTAACGTCTTTAATTTCTAGGAAAGGTCTGCGGCTGGTGGTTGCAGCGACGAATGGTTTTCCTAGTGTGTTTGTAGCTGTTGAGTTGCGGTTTTGCATGGTATTTGATATTTGGGGATTAAAAAGCTTAATTTAGGCGACGTGCAACTGAATATTCTGACCTTTCTTCTTCTAAGGGCTACGGTGTGTACACAAGTCTGAAATAGCTGATTAACCAAGGTTTTACCCCACCCTAACCCTCCCCGATGCATTGGGGAGGGAACTAGATTTCTTTTTTTCCCCCCTTTGCAAGGGGGGATTAAGGGGGGTAAATCGAGGATTTGTGCTTCATTACCAACAAGATGCGTGTACACCGTAGTCTAAAAGGGTGAGGCTTTGAATTTTCCCGCTTTTCTTGTAGGGGAGAGGTTAGGTCTTTTGTTGGTTTTTCCACATGACTTAAAAAGTCAAATCATTAATGGAGTTCAGAGGTTCATTGATGGAGTTCAAAGACTCATTAATGGAGTTCAAAGACTCATTAATGGAGTTCAAAG
>NZ_JABXKO010000102.1:0-20586 GCF_017114965.1 Nostoc sp. JL31 | reverse complement strand
CCCAGCCATACACAGATACACCCCTCTCATACGAGAAGTAGATTACCATATTTCGGTATTAGTGGGATAGGTTCCTGATTGCTTTCAAATTTCTCATTTGCTTCTCCTCTAATGAAAAGTTTTTAATTTTTAGCTGGCAAAGTGAACTGTTACAATCCAGCCGAAACTAGACTTGCATTGAATAGTTCAAACCTATTCACTGAGTTCTAATTAAAACGTAGTTGTACTGCCATACTCAGCCCTCAAATAGCAAGCACGAAATCATTAACTGAAATTGACTTACGGTTATAGTTACTATTTACATTTCTTAATGATTACAAGTCTATGATAACAATAAGGTTATCTGATTGATATTACATAACTTTTTTATTGGATTCGTCGTAAGATATTAATTTAAATTAAACAGTCAGTTATAATCACTCTAAAAAAGGTATAGTCTGTTCCCACATAATTTATATTTCCTCTTAAAAATCTTAATCCACAACTTCTACCTATCCGAAGAATGAGCTTTACAAGCATATTGATTATCATTCTCTGGATTTTGAGAAATTATTTTTGAAAGTCTCTTAGCGCTTGATGGGATTCATCCAAGCTTCTAATCGGCTAAATGCTTGGGAAGAAAGTAGCGTCAAACATAAATAAACAACCGCTACACCTGCGTAAATCTCAAAGGCGCGATAGTTATCAGCAACAATTAACTGTCCTTTACGTAGTAATTCTTCAAACCCAATCACAGAAACTAAGCTAGTATCTTTCAACAAACTGATAAACTCATTCCCCAAAGGTGGAATCATCCGCCGGAAAGCTTGGGGAAAAATTACATAACTCATAGTTTGTACAGAACTTAAACCTAATGATTTTGCTGCTTCTGCTTGTCCTGGTTCAATTGATTGAATCCCAGCACGAACAACTTCGGCAATGTATGCAGCGCTATTCAAACTTAAAGCAGTTACCCCGGCACTTAGACGATCAAAAGAAAATGTCAAACCAAGTTCTTGTAAAATTGCTGGTAAACCAAAGTAAATCATAAAAATTTGCACCAGCAAAGGCGTTCCCCGAAAAAAATCTACATACGCCCTCGCCAACCAACGCACAGGTGCAATATGAGAAAGGCGAACAATACCAATTAAGGAACCGCCAATTAAACCAAATACTACCGAAAGTATCGTCAATTGCAACGTTATCAATGCACCCTGCAATAGACTTGGAAAAGCTTGTAAAACCACCCTAATTGAAGTTAATATTTTAGGTGCGCTAGTGTTAGTTTGATTCTCAAATGGTGATTTAGCTGGTAGTGATGGCGGTTCAACTTTAAACCATTTCTGGTAAATCTGGGAATAAGTGCCATTTTTTAACACCCTATCCAAGCCATCATTTATCAATGCCAAATTCGGCGAATCTTTAGCTGTAGCAATGCCATAGAACTCCTCCGTCAACAATTTCTCTACTACTTTAATTTCCTTAAGATTGCCTGTATTAATTGCATATAAAGTTACAGGTGCATCATTAATTACTGCATCCACATTACCATTGAGCAATTCTTGCAGGGCTATGGGTGCAGAATCAAAACTGCGAATTTGCACCCCTGGAATACTCTTAGCCTTTGCAGCCCCGGTTGTACCAATTTGTACAGCAATTTTTTTATTTTTGAGACTGTCAAAACCAGTAATATCTTGATTGTCTGCACGAATTGCGATCGCTAACCCAGCCTTAAAATAAGGACGGGAAAAAGAAATAGTCTTCGCCCTCTCCTCTGTAATCGTGATCGAACTAATGGCCGCATCTACCGTTTTGGCTTGCAAAGCTGGGATAATGCCATCAAAAGGCAGACTTTGAAAATTCACTTTAAAGTTAGCAGAGGAAGCAATGCCATTCATCAAATCAATCGAAAAACCCTGCAACTCGCCACCTTTTCCTTGAAACTCAAAAGGTGGAAATGCCGGTTCAGTAGCAACCCGCAGAGTTTTCCCCGCACTAGGATTCACCCTACAGCCAGCCAATAACAAACAGCAAAAACCTACAACCACACACCAGCGCACAAAACCAAATTTAACCATATTATATTCTCTTCCCTCTGCGCTCTTGGCGTCTTGGCGGTTCGTTAAAAATCTTACAATCAAATTTTGAGCAGCTTGGCATAAGTAATGAACAATACCATCCCCGCCATTATTTTTGACAATATCGAAAAAAACTTTGGTTCCCTCAAAGTTCTCAAAGGAATCACCGGCGAAATCAATCGCGGAGAAGTGGTTGCAGTTATTGGTTCCTCCGGCTGCGGTAAAAGTACCCTACTACGCTGCTTCAACCGCTTAGAAACCATTGACAAAGGGCGTTTAATTATCAACGGAATTAACTTATCTAGGCCTACTGTCAACTATAGTCAACTGCGGCAACTACGAACACAAGTAGGCATGGTTTTTCAACAGTTCAACCTGTTTCCCCATCTCAGCGTTCTAGAAAATATGACACTCGCACCACGTAAAGTCTTGGGTAAAACACCAAAAGAAAGCGCCCAACTAGCGAGATTATATTTAGAAAAAGTTGGCTTATCTGACAAAGCCTCTGCTTATCCCGAACAACTTTCTGGCGGACAAAAGCAACGAGTAGCGATCGCTCGTAGTTTATGTATGAATCCCCAAATCATGCTATTTGACGAACCCACCAGCGCCCTAGATCCCGAACTCGTCGGCGAAGTTCTGCAAGTGATGCAGCAATTAGCCACAGAAGGGATGACAATGGTGGTTGTCACCCATGAAATGCAATTTGCAAAAGAAGTAGCCCATCAAGTGATATTTTTAGACAAAGGTATTGTGACAGAACAAGGTCCAGCCTATGAAGTGCTGACCAATCCCCAAAGCGATCGCCTACGTATTTTCCTAAGTCGCCTTCAAATAATTCGTAATTCGTAATTCGTAATTAAAGACTTCCTTTAAACTCCTTACTCACTACTCATCACTGGCTCAACGCCCCGCTACCGCTAACATCACTCATCACTCATCACTCATCACTCATCACTCAGCACTCTTTAAAGATACTCACGCAAAAAATCAAAGGGATCATCTTCCCAACAAGGTTCAGGTATTAGCCAAAATAAACTACCACTGATGTCGGCTTCAATTTCATCACCGTCGTCTCTATCAAATAGTTCTATCAAAGCTGTCCAATCACGTTCTCTGAGAGATGTTATCGATGGGGCATATACCTGGAGATTATTTGAGTAATTCACGCGCAAAGTTGTGCTTGACAGCCGTAAAAAGTTAGTATATAAGTCTAGAAATAATCAGATTCTAGCTTTGACAACCGCAGTTATACCAATTCAAAATTCAAAAAGTTTGATTTAATCTGGCTTTTCAGGTTTGTATCTATCACATTCTTTTTTCAAATGGGTATTAAATAAAATTTTAATACTATTAAATATGGACTACTCTCATTAGTGTCTCACAATTTAAATAGGACTGCTATAGTATTTATTACATATTACAAGCTGAATTTACTCAGATCGTAAAAATCCTTGAGACTGAGATTCAACTAATTCCACGCCAAAGACTTCCGCAAAAGATTGTGCTATGTAAAAACGCACTTCTTGGCAGGTGATACCTGGAATCCATTCGGCTAAACTGCCTACGGGCTTGTTAGAAATACCGCAGGGTACAATGCGCTCAAAGCCTGTCATGTCTGGACAAACATTTAACGCAAAGCCGTGCATAGTAATCCAACGACTGACTTTAATACCAATAGCTCCAACTTTCCGCCCTTGCAACCAAACGCCAGTAAAAGCCGGAATTCTTTCTCCTTGCAATCCATAAATTGCCAATACGCGAATTATTACTTCTTCGAGTTGCCGTAAGTACCAATGGAGGTCTTTACGATAACGTTGCAGATTTAAAATTGGATAGCCTACCAGTTGACCGGGACAATGGTAAGTAACCTCGCCACCCCGTTCAACTCGATGCACATCATACTGGCTTTTGTCAATATCAAATTTGAGAAAGTCTGAGTTGCTTCCTTGTCCCAAAGTGTAGACAGGAGGATGTTCTAGCAAAATTAACACATCATCTAGACTTGGGTCATGAATGCGCTCAGTCAGAAGCGATCGCTGCCATCTATGAGCTTCCAAGTAAGGCATTAATCCTTGATTATACAGCAAACAAGTGTTTTTTTGTGGATCTGTACTATGGATCATGCCAAAATTCAACCGTATAAAGAACGAAATATATTTCAAGTTACAGGATTAGAATAAACAATTGTCAAGCTTTGCAAAGGATTTTAAAGGAAAGTCAAGGGAACATGCATTAGAAAATACAAAGTGCTAGCTTGAATATATAACCTCAATAGGTTTTAGGAGGAATTCTCTGCAATAAGCATTATGCCAAGACAATAAGGAAGAATGTACTGGCTGATGACTTTAATATCATTGTTTGCATTTTAAACAGAATCAAACTTCCACAAAGCCTTGTATTCTTGAACAACAGCAAGCAAACCTCAATCGAACACAGAAGGAGCAACTATCAACAGTTCTGTAAGCATTCCTTTAAAGGAAAACGTAGTCATAGAAGCGACAATTAGATTTCCTCACTCAAGAGTGCTAATTGGATATACAATTAGACATCAGCGCAGAGATGCGGAGGTAAATCAAGGGTATAGTTGACAATTCCTCAGATGCAGTAAGCTGAGAGACAGCTTAACAGCAGTAGATACAATATAGTTCACAATTTGTTTTGGCGGGGGTAATAAACCTTACCGCAATTTCTTTTCATACAAAGCAAATTCACACATCCAAAATATTGAGCGGGAGAGTATTACATGAAGCTTGTCATCCACGGCAAAAACATTGAAATCACCGATGCGATTCGCGAGTATGTACATCAAAAAATTGAAAAAGCAGTTAGTCACTTTCAAAGTATTACAAATGAAGTGGATGTGCATCTTAGCGTCGCCCGGAATCCCCGAATTAATCCAAGACAAGCGGCTGAAGTAACTATTTATGCTAATGGTAGCGTTATTCGTGCCGAGGAAAGCAGCGAAAGCTTATATGCCAGCATTGACTTAGTTGCAGATAAAATTGCCCGTCAACTGCGGAAATATAAAGAACGGCGTCAAGACCACAAAACTCAAGCTCTAGCAACAGAAGTAGTTATTCCAGAGTCGATAGTAACAGATTTAATTGGCGATCGCACCGCCGAATTGCCCAACGAAGTCGTCCGCACCAAATACTTTTCTATGCCGCCGATGACCGTTGCAGAAGCCCTAGAACAACTGCAACTCGTGGGACACGACTTTTATATGTTCCACAATTCTGAAACTGGAGAGATTAATGTAATTTACGAACGTAACCACGGTGGTTATGGTGTTATCCATCCCCGCAATGGTAACGGACATACTAACGGCAAAAATGGCAAGGCAAGCCACACTAATATAGTCATGCCGGAAAAGTCGCATTCGAGTAAATAGGGAGATGAGGGGAGCAGGGGAGAAGTTGCAGTAAGCCTTTCCCCTCTCCAAAAACCGATATCAAAATCGCCTGACACTTTATATAACCATATGGTTATATAAAGTGTCAGCTTAACTTGTCTTAAACAACGATTAACCTCGGAATTAAAAATTATGACTATTTCTCTGCAACGACGCCAAAGTAGTAACAATCTTTGGGAGAAATTCTGCAATTGGATTACCAGTACTGACAACCGTATGTACATTGGTTGGTTTGGTGTACTGATGATTCCCACACTATTAACGGCAACCATTTGTTTCATCATCGCTTTCATTGCTGCACCACCTGTAGACATAGATGGTATTCGCGAACCTGTCGCTGGTGCTTTACTTTATCGGGAATCGTTCAACAATGGCTGCTCAAAAGCTATTTGATGCGGGTTTTACCACTGTTACCCATCTGGAAGGGGGTATAAGCGCTTGGAAACAAGTGGGTTATGCTACCACAATTAACAAAAATGCTCTCATTAGTTTAAGCCGACAAGTGCAAATTGTTACTGGCTCTTTGGTGTTAATAGGCACATTATTAGGAGTATTTGTTTCTCCTTGGTTCCTGATTCTTAGTGCTTTGATGGGAGCGGGATTAATATTTTCGGGAATTACAGATAGTTGCCTATTAGGGATGCTACTAGCAAAGCTTCCTTATAATCAACGGAGCAGTGTATGACGCTGTGGATTATTTGGCATTCTGAATTTGTTCCAGCGAATAGACTTCAGAAAACTTTTAGTTATTTTTTGCTTGCAGTTAGGTAAATCAATACCTGTAAATTATCGCATTTATAACAAACAAGATGGTCAGACAAAAAATGATTATTTACGAGACATGATTACTGAAGTTTTAGCTTGGGGATTGGAGCCTCATGTTGTAACCACTGATGCTTGGTATTCCAGCAAAAAAACCTGAAGTTCTTTAAAAACAAGGAATTAGAGTTTTTAACTGGAATAGCCAAAAATCGCTTATGTTCAGTTGATGGTAAAAATTTTACCCAAGTCCAAAATCTAGAAATTCCAGAGAATGGGTTAATAGTACATCTGAAAAAGTTTGACAAGTGAAAGTATTTCGGAGACTTTTCAAAAACGAAATTCCCAGATATTACATCATGTATGTGCCTGACAAAGATGCACTATTTTTAATTTCTTTCGTCGAATTTAAGGAGTTACATTCGATTGATTGGGGGATTGAATGTTACCATCGAGCCATCAAACAAGTATGTGGAATTTAGCTATTCATGGTGAGGACATCTGAGGCAATTAAAACTCACTTTTTTAGTGCTATCCGCGCTTTCACACAACTAGAATTAATGCGAACTCAAGAGTTAATTGAAAACTGGTATGAAGTCCAGAGAAATTTGTCTCTTCAGGTGGCTTGTGACTTCATTCTGGAACATCTTGAACAAAATATGGACTTAAATGCACATATTCATACTCCTGTCAATGCGTAAGTCCTGTGAATCTGCAAGAAGCAGAATTAACGAATGCAGACCTCAGCGGTGCAGGCAGATTTTAGCAATGCCGATTTACGTCAGACACGACTTGGTAAGGCCAACTTCAACCAAGCATGTTTGCCTCTCGCAAACATGAGTAGACATCTCCAAAAATGAATGTAGAGATGTAGCAGTGCTACGTCTCTACAAAGATTCTAGATAACGCATATTTAATTTCACCAGATGTTTTAATACACCTGACTTTTTCCGTTAAGTCTCTCTAGCAAGCTGCTATACCTCGTTACGAGACGCTACGCGAAGCATCTTATAGAGAAGAACGTAAAGGAAGAAAATGAAGAAACTTAGTCCAGGTCAAAGAAATGAGTCAATTTTTCTAGAACAATTGATGGAACAAGGAGCAGTTAAGCGTTCTGGTCGGGGTCGTCCGCGTTTATGTCCTTTGAGATTGGTTGGAGATAAAGGCTATACAGGTCGCCGAATACGTAATTACTTACGCCGTCGTGGTATTCGTCTTACTATCCCACGACTCTCAAATGAACCACGTGGAGGTTCTTTTAGCCGTGAAATCTACCGTCAACGCAATATTGTTGAACGCACTATCAATCGACTCAAACAGTTTCGCCGCATCGCTACCCGATATGAGAAACTTGCTGCAAATTATACAGCTATGATTACGATCGCCTCCATTCTCTTGTGGTTATAGTTTGAAAACACGCCCTAGCGATCTCGCTGATGGCGGGGGAAGTTGCATCTTTGTTACTGTCGCGATCGGCAGTACCAATTCTTTACTATAAACTCTGGCGTAAGCACAAAGCAATTCCGAAAGATGCCAATGCCCCAACGGATCAACCTATTGTCGAAATAATTACTAATTTGTAACCCCCGCCATTGATATTTAACCAAAGTAATACGATGTGTCATTAGCGGCTTTCCATTCAGGTTTATAGGTGCTAAGGATTTGTGTAAAAATAACCTGAACAGTTTTTGTGTGAAAGCTAGATTTAGCAAGCTATTCCAAATAAATTTTGTACAACTTATTTTTACATGATGCCTAAGAGAGCGCATATACTGGGCACGTTCAAAGGCACTGGGATTTGGGCAATGCTTTTGACTCATACTCCCTTGCATTTGTTGTATTGATTCGTATTCGTGTTTTTGCATCCATTCGCGCATTTCCTGCTCGATGACTCGAATGTGGTTAATTCCATGTCGTAGCAGTACCGAGCAAAGCATCGTAATCTTGGCACCAGCCATGAGCATTTTTAATGCATCATCGCCCCGATGAATACCGCTAGTTCCGGCCAAATCGGCAGAAATGCGATCGTAGAGAATTGCAATCCAACGCAGAGGTAATCGCATTGACTGCGGTGTACTTAACAACACATTGGGTTCAACATCAAGAAGATTGAGGTTAATATCCGGCTGGTAAAAGCGGTTAAACAGTACTAAAGCTTCAGCACCCGCCGGATCCAAACGTTTTGCCATATTTGCCGTAGAGGAGATGCGGAGGGAACAAGAGGCGATCGCAATTTCATCCCTAAATAAGTTGTAGTCAAGTCCATCATGATTACTCCTATTTTCAATGTTATGTAAAATATTGGTGCAAGATGTCGGGGAAAGGCTAAGGGAAATTCCATCCCTTTCCCCCACTGCTGCAAGAAGTCTATTGCTCGATTTCATAATTTAATTTCTGGCAGCTAAATATTGATACATTTGCCAACGGGTTTTGACATCGGCTTGAGCTTCTTTAAGTAACTGTTGTGCCGCTTCTTGATTACTTTTAGTTAACATTTTGAAGCGGTTTTCTAAATACATATATTGCTCTAGCGGTAACTTTGGTGTACGCGAATCTAGTTGTAGTGGGTTTTCTCCCTGTTTGATCCGGTCTGGATTAAATCGATACAATAACCATTGACCGGAATCGACAGCAGCTTTTTGATTTTGCATTGCTGTACTCATGTTGATACCGTGGGCGATGCAATGGCTGTAGGCAATAATTAACGATGGCCCTTGGTAGGCTTCAGCTTCTAGGAAAGCCTTAAGAGTGTGTTCATCTCGCGCGCCCATTGCGACGCTGGCAATATAGATATTGCCGTAAGTCATCGCCATTAAACCCAAGTCTTTTTTCGGTGCAGCTTTACCCCCAGCCGCAAATTTTGCTACAGCCGCTTTCGGTGTGGCTTTAGACATTTGTCCACCTGTATTGGAATAAACTTCAGTATCAAGAATCAGAATATTAACGTTGTGTCCACTAGCTAAAACGTGATCCAATCCCCCAAAACCGATATCGTAACCCCAGCCATCACCACCAATAATCCAGACGCTCTTTTTAACTAAGTAATCAGCTAGCGATTTTAGATTTTGGATTTTGGATTTTAGATTAGGAACTATTTCCGCAGTTAAGATTTGCTCTAACTTCTGTTTCAATAGCGCTACTTTTTCTCGTTGTTCCCAAATATCAGCTTCATCTTTTTGTTCGGAATTGAGGATACTATTTACCAGTTTTTCACCCACATCTGTTGTTAGTTGTTTGAGTAATTCAGTGGCAAATTCTGCTTGTTTATTAATTGAAATGCGAAAACCAAGTCCAAATTCAGCGTTATCTTCAAATAACGAGTTTGACCAAGCTGGGCCGCGTCCTTCAGTATTATGCGTCCAAGGAGTAGCAGGTAAATTTCCGCCATAGATAGAAGAACAACCTGTAGCGTTGGCAACAATCATGCGATCGCCAAACAGCTGTGTTGCTAATTTTATATAAGGTGTCTCACCACAACCCGCGCAAGCCCCAGAAAACTCAAATAATGGTTCTTGCATCTGCTGCTGGTTAATATGAGTCAGCTTTAAATGACTTCTATCTGGATTGGGAATATTCAAAAAGAAATCCCAATTTTCGCGTTCTTGTTCGCGTAATGGCAGTTGCAGTTCCATGTTAATTGCTTTGCGGCGTAGTGCTGATTTATTCTTCACTGGACAAACATCTACGCAAATACCGCAACCAGTACAATCTTCTACTGCTACTTGGATAGTGTATTTCAAGCCTTGCCAATCGTGGTCTTTGGCATTGGCACTCTTAAAGGTTAATGGTGCATTTTCTAACTGCTGCGGTTCGTAAACCTTACTGCGGATGACGCTATGAGGACACACCATCACGCACTTACCACACTGAATGCAGACATCTGTATCCCAAACGGGTATTTCTTGGGCAATGTTGCGCTTTTCCCATTTCGCTGTACCTTTAGGATAAGTACCGTCTATCGGTAAAGCACTAACTGGCAGTTCATCTCCTTGACGGGCAATCATTTTATTTAGGATGGGGAATGGGGAGTGGAAAAACTCTTCCCTATTCCCTATTGCCAATCCCCTGTTTCTCACCTCATACAGATTCTCTAAGGTGGTGTTTACAGCCTTGAGGTTCATCTGGACAATTTCATCGCCTTTCTTGTTGTAAGTCTTGCTGATGGATTTTTTAATTTTGGCGTTAGCGTAGCTCGCCGAAGGCATCGCTTCTTCTCGTGGCAATACACCCGATAAGGCGAAGAAACAAACCTGCATTACCGTGTTAGTTCTGCCAGCCATACCTGCTTGACGAGCGACTTTGTAAGCATTAATTACATAAAATTTCAGCCGTTTTTGGATAATTTGCTCTTGTATTGATATTGGTAGATGATGCCAAACTTCATCAGTTTCATAAGGAGAATTAACTAAGAACGTTCCACCTGTTATTATGTCTGCCAAAATTGGGAACTTTTCGATAAAATCCCATTGATGACAGGCAATAAAATTAGCTTTGCTGATTAAATAGGTCGAGCGAATCGGTTGTGAACCAAAACGTAAGTGAGAAACTGTGACCGAACCTGATTTTTTGGAATCGTAGACAAAATAGCCTTGAGCATAATTGTTTGTTTCTTCTCCAATAATTTTGATTGAGTTTTTATTAGCGCCCACTGTACCATCTGCACCCAAGCCATAAAAAATTGCTCTTACTATGTTGTCAGGTTCAATGCTAAAGTCGGGGTCATAATTCAAGCTGGTGTGGGTGACATCATCATTGATTCCCACAGTAAAATGATTTTTTTTTTGTTCAGATGCAGCAAGGTTATCGAAGACCGCTTTAATCATCGCTGGTGTAAATTCTTTAGAAGATAAACCGTAACGACCACCAACGACTTTAGGCAGAGGGGAATCTAACTCTAATTTCTCCCCTGCTCTCTTATCTCCCCATTCCTCATGGATAGCAGCAACTACATCCAAATATAATGGTTCACCAGATGCGCCTGGTTCTTTGATGCGATCAAGAACGGCGATAGTGCAGGTAGTTGCTGGCAAGGCGGCGACAAAGCACTTGGCATAAAATGGGCGATATAGTCGGACTTTCAAAACGCCCACTTGCTCACCATAGGCGTTGAGGTAATCTACTATTTCATGTACAGCCTCAGAACCAGAACCCATGAGCACAATAACTCGTTTGGCTGCTGGATCGCCGTGGTATTCAAATAGTTGATATTGTCGCCCAGTCATCGCCGCAAATTCATCCATGACTTTCTGGGTGATGTCTGCACAAGCTAAATAGTAAGGATTGACAGTTTCTCTAGCTTGAAAGTAGACATCAGGGTTTTGGGTTGTACCGCGCAAAACAGGTTTATCGGGGGTGAGGGCGCGTGAGCGATGGGCCAATACTAATTCATCGGGAATAAATTTTCGTAAGTCATCTTCTGCTAACAGTTCAATTTTGTTAATTTCGTGAGAGGTACGAAAACCATCAAAAAAGTGCAGAAAGGGTATTCGTGATTCTAAAGTCGCTCGTGTTGCGATCAAAGCAAAGTCTTGTGCTTCTTGCACTGACGCAGCACACAACATAGCAAAACCAGTACTACGCGCCGCCATGACATCACTATGATCGCCAAAAATAGAGAGGGCTTGCGCGGCTAGCGATCGCGCGGCAATATGAAAAACTGTAGGTGTTAATTCTCCAGCAATTTTGTACATATTGGGGATCATCAACAATAATCCCTGCGATGCTGTAAATGTGGTTGTCAGTGAACCAGTTTGTAAAGCACCATGTACAGCACCAGCCACACCTGCTTCACTCTGCATCTGTACTACCGAGGGAACAGTACCCCAAATATTGCGTTTTCCTTCACTAGCCCAAGCATCTGCCCACTCAGCCATCGGTGAAGAAGGAGTAATGGGATAAATCGCAATGACTTCATTGATTTGATAGACAACCTGGGCAACAGCCTCATTGCCATCTATGGTTGCAAATGTTCTGTTCTTCATCTTCTTGCACCTGCGAAAGTCCCGTTAGAGCTAGCCATCATTAAGCTCAATCCACATTAGGACAAGAAACTGAGAAACTTGTGAAGAAATAAAATTGATTGGGGACTAGTACCGCAAGGCGGAATTCAAAATTCAAAATTCAAAATTCAAAATTAATACAGCGTAAGTATTTCATTGGTTTTTAATGGGTGGTTTATTTAAGTCGTACTGTACTAGTTGAGCGCTTTCTTTTCAAAGATTTATTACACAGTTGATTTTATCTGCCTGATGCATCGCAAGTTGATTGATAACTTCAATAATATTCAGGCGATGAATCAAGACACTTCTAAAAAAGCTAGTTCAAACTCGTTGCCTTGACGCACTTCACAATAAGCTTGCTGACACTCTGGACATTCATTCAGTTCGCTAATTGGGTGAAATTCAATGTTGCAATTCGAGCAATAACAAACAACAGGAACATTCTCTACTTGCAGTTTGGCATCTTCCGCGATTGTTCCTTTTTTGGCAACATCAAAGGCAACCTCCAAAGAATCTGGCACTACATCAGATGCCTCACCCACGCGCATTTGTACTAAACGAATGTGTTAAGCGCCTTCGTCTTTAGCTCGTTTGACAGCAGCATCAAGAATATTTTGCATCATGCCAACTTCATGCATAATTCTTTCCTCGCAGTTTTGATTAAGTGGTTTATTTTATCAATTGCTATCTCTATTCCTTGTTCAGCAAGAGGTGATAGATTCTCACCCAATTCAAAGTTCACTCCTGGTACCGTTACCCACCAAGCTGGCGGACAATGACCGTACAGGGCTAAAGTCAAAGCTAAGAGCGATCGCGGATCGGCTGTATGTCCGGCGATAATATTGGAAGAGTTAGGTAAGAGTGATTGTACTTGCACCTGGGAACTTTCGGACGCTAAACAAGCATCAATAAATACTGCCAAATCAGTATTTGCCAACGCTTGGGTAAGTTCGGGGGTGAGTTGGTGGACAGCAATAGATTTCACATTTGATAGCTGCAACATCTTAGCTACTCGTTGACCAATGCCATCATCACTACGCAACTCATTACCGTAACCAATTGCGACTGCCTCCGGTAGAATATAGCCCATCGCATTATAATTCATACTTTTTACTTATCCAACCCTATTTTTAGGTTAGATAAAAAATTTGAGGAACTTGTGAGGAAATATTTTAATTAAACAGTTTTTTCATCTATTAAAAATAATTTCTCAAAATTGACTATTCAAAATAGGTTAAACTGTATGTAGAAGCTGGCAGAATATTAGTACAATCTGCAACAAATCTTAATGCATAGATTAAGAAGAAGTGGGTTTTGTCAGCATATATTAGATGAAGTTCAAGAGGTGAGTATCATGCAAAAAGAATATATGGAGATTTTAGAATCATTAATTAATAAATTGACATTATCTGCAATATTAGAAATGTTAGAGCGAATATGTCACAAAAAAGCAGAAAATCTGAGAACTCATTGGCAAGATGAGACTTCAGCAAAGCTTTGGGATAAAGCCGCTAGACAGATAGAACAGATAAATGTTGATGTTTGATTGAAGAATAATTCAGAATTCAGGAGTCAGAATCAATGGGTAGATGATTCAGAGCCGCCACGTAATTCTTGCACCCATAAATCATAGATTTGGTGTGGTGTTGTAAGGTTTATTCAGCGTTCGATTAAGTGCTCACGCCCAAGTCCACCAGTCTCGCATAATTCAAGAATGGCGATCTTGGGAAGGCAATGCTTGATACGCTCATTGCATGACTCTGCTATCAATTGGTAGTGAAAAATCACGAGACCATTCATTCCAAGAGCCAAAATAATTTCTAGCAGAAATTCCCGCCTCTTCAAGGGCTATTAATGTATTAGCAGCCCTTGAACCCTTAAAGCAGTAAATATACACAATGGACTCTGAAGTAATACCTACTGACTGACAAATTTCTCGGATTTCATCTGGCGATCGAAACGTGGGAATTTCCGATTCAGAATTCATCAGATGATGCCATTCTAACCATACAGCGTTAGGGATTCTGCCTTTGCGGGGACAAAAATCAGGATGGTAAGGAGAAGAACTCAACCCAAGCCATTCGTTGCGATCGCGCACATCTAATTTAATAATTGCTGGATTGTCAATTGCTTGCAACATCTCCGTGGTAGTCACCATTATGTCAGCATTGGGATGCAATCTAAATATGCTGCTTTCACGCTTCGGTACTTCATCGGTAGTAGGTAATCCTGCCTTGAGCCATGCTCTATATCCTCCGTGTAAAATAGATACGTGAGTGCAACCCAAATATTTCAGTAAGAAAGCTGCTCGACAAGATTGACCATAACCTTTATTTAAAGCATCTTCATAAACAATTAACTGTTCTGTACCAGATATTCCTACGCTGCTCATGATTTCTGCAAAGTACTCTTGCAATTCCTTTAATCCTGTTGGGGAGGAATTCTCTAAAAGATATGTGAAAAAATCTCTAATATTTATGGCTTGAGAAATATGAGAAATAGCATAATCTTCTTGACTTCGCGTATCGATAATGACAGTTTGTGATGATTTTTCTGCTAGCAGCGACGTGATTTCTTGAGGAGAAATGAGGAGTTTTCTATTCACGCTTTCATGCTTCTGTTATCGTGACATTAGGTATTATCGCCCTTAATAGATTCGCATTTTGGAATGAAAATCACAGAAACATGAAGGTGAAATATTACGAGAAAATTTTTATGAATGTGTTGTTTTTAAGTAAGAATTAATAATCCAGAATTCTAAATAAATTACTCCCGCCAAACCTCATTAACAACACTTCCATCAACATCAACTAATTGAATATGTAAAGGCATTTGTCCCGCCACATGAGTGGAACAACTCAAACAAGGGTCAAAAGCTCGAATTCCCGCCTCAACTCGGTTTAACATCCCTTCAGGAATTTCCGAACCGTGAATAAAATGTCGGGCAATTTGAGCTACTGTGCGATTCATCGCTAAATTATTCTGACCTGTGGCAATTATTAAATTTACTTTCTGAAGTAACCCATTTTCATCAACTTGATAATGGTGAAATAATGTCCCGCGTGGCGCTTCACTACAACCAACTGCTTCTAATTGGTTAATCCCAGCATCAGCCTGCAATTTGGTAGACATTAAATCTGGGTCATCTATGATAATTTCTATGCGTTCGATGCCAGCCAAAATTTCAATTAATCGGGCGTAATGATAGAAAAATGATGATGTAACTGTACCTTTGCCATAATCTCTAAATTCTCGTAATTCCACATCAGCTAAAGGCGTGCCAATATGATTACAAATATTCAGACGTGCTAGCGGGCCTACCCGATAAATACCACTATCTAAACGACAGCGATCGCTCTGGTCAGGATAACCCAAAGGACGATAGTAGGGAGACTTTAAATAAGAATCCGGTTGAACTATTTCACCGATAAATTCTTGATAATTAGTAGGATCGAGTTTATCAGCAATGATATTCCCAGCGCTATCTACAAAGCGAATATGTCCGTCGTAATGTTCCCACAAACCATCGGGAGTGACTAACCCCATAAATAAGCTAGGAAAATTACCAAAGGTTTGTACTTCTTTTTCGTAATCTTTGATTAAGCTTTTAAATCTACCCAGTGCATCTAATATTATCGTGCGTGCTTCTGGTATGCGGTTTTGAATATGGGTGCGTCCTTCTTGCGATAATGGTTCGCGGACACCACCAGGAACCGCCCATGATGGATGTATCTTTTGTCCTCCCAATTGTTCGATAATTTCTTGTCCAAATTGACGTAAGCGAATTCCCCCACGCGCTAGTTCTGGTTCTGCTGCAATTAATCCAAATACATTGCGTTTTTGAGGATCGCTATCCATTCCTAACAATAAATCTGGGGCGCTGAGATGGAAGAAACTCAGGGCGTGGGATTGAATAATTTGTCCCAAATTCATTAAGCGGCGAAGTTTTTCGGCAGCTTTGGGAACTGTCACCGCAAGAACTTGCAAAAGCCTTGATATACAAAAATTTTGACTTTTGACTTTTGATTTTTGATATGGAAAATCTAAATTGATTTAATTTGGTTGAAGTTGCAATAGGTTATAAATTACCAAAATAAATCTCGCTGACAATTTGAATTAACAGCTAAAAATGTGAGCTTTCTAGATTGTGGTGTGATTGATTAGCCCTAGTGTGTAGCCGCATCCATTTAAAAGCAGTAATGTTTAATAATAAACCCACAAAGAATAACAAGACCATTAAGGCTATCTGATACCAGAGAACTGGTTGGACAAATAAATCTAAAACCAGGTGTAGTAAGTTCACGATGCTGTAAAAGATAGTTAAACCAAAATGAATACTTCGATAACGCTTTGAATCGGTAAAAGCAGTAACGATAATTCCGAGCATTGGTAGGGCAAAAAATCCCAGCATCAACCACATAATTCCAGAAATATCATTGAGATTTGTCGCTTTTTGAGATTCGACAACAGATAAACCGTGAAAAAGTGGCATTAAGCCTAGTTGTGTATGAAACAATATTCCTAGCAGAAATACTGTCCAAAGAGCAATAATTCTTTCGCGATAATTAACTGCCATAATTGCTCCTCAAATTATTTGGAAATTACTTTACTTTCAACTTAGATAAAGAATTTGAGTAACTTGTGAAGTTTAACCAAACTTAATAAATTCGCGTCCTTCTAAGTGTGGCTTTTCTCCCCTTAATAGTGGCTCTAATACTGCTTTAATTCTAGTTGCTGAAGGTGGGCAACCTGGTAAGTATACATCACTCTTGTATGAACTGGGATCACCCGATCTAATAATGTTGGTACAATACCTGGTTCATGGGGAATTTGACCATGAATATCCACTGCTTCAATGTAACAACGCTGAAGGACAGGTTCGGCACTACCTAAAGGATTGCGTAAAGCAGTAACATTGCCAGTTATAGCACAATCGCCAAAGGAGACAAGAATTTGCGATCGCTCTCTGACTGTCTGAATCATTTGCAGGTGATCTTCATTAGCGATTGCACCTTCAACTAATACCACATCCACTCCTTGGGGATATTCTTTGGTATCAATAAAAGGACTAAAAAATAAATCTACTTCTGCTGCTAAATCAATCAGCCATTCGTCCAAATCGAGAAAAGACATGTGACAGCCAGAACAACCACCTAGCCAAATTGTTGCTAATTTTAAACGAGCCATAATAATTCGTAATTTGTAATTCGTAATTCGTAATTAGATTAATGAATAATTATTTTTTATTTCATCTCTGAAGGTTCCATTGCTGTTTCTCTCGTGCTGGAACTAAAAAATCAAGTTTGGCGCGATTGCGTTTCAGTTCACCGACGCTGGAACCTTGGTAAAAAAGCGCGCCTGTTGGGCAAGCATTAACGCATTTGCCGCAAGAAGTACAAGTGTCTGAGGTTCCCCAAGGCTGGTTTAAATCAGTGATTACATGAGAATTTTTCCCCCTACTCGCCATATCCCAAGTGTGCGCTCCTTCGATTTCGTCGCAAACACGGACGCAACGAGTGCAAAGAACACACGGTTGTGATCGACGCCGAAGCGATCGTGAGAAATATCGACTTTGCGATCGGGGAAATGGTAATCCAAACGCACATGATCCATACCCATTTCAATGGCTAAGTCTTGCAATTCGCAATTACCATTAGCTACGCAAACTGAACAAATGTGATTGCCTTCAGCAAATAGCATTTCGATAATTGTGCGACGATATTTTTGTAGGCGATCGCTATTTGTTTGAACTTCCATTCCTTCAGTAACTTTTGTCACACAAGCAGGTTGAAGTTTATTACTGCCAGCAATTTCTATTAAACATAGCCGACAAGCCCCAACATCCCCAACCCCTTGCAGGTGACACAAAGTTGAAATGTGAATTCCTGCATCCTGGGCTGCTTGGAGAATAGTTTCTTCCTCACGGGCGCTGATTAATTGATCGTTGATTGTTAAAGTTTTTATTGACATTTATGACCTCAGTATTTTTAAATAGCTATATTCTTTAACGAAACTCAGCTTGCTCAATCGTGGCACGGAAAAATTCAGAGTAACGCTCTGTCCCAAACCACCAGCCTGCACTCATCTGGGAAGGAATTGTAAATCCTCCAAATGTCTTTTCTTCTTGGTACTCTCCGCCAAATGGAATGTAAGTATAGCTACCATCTTCTGTTTGATCTCCCCAACGTGGCAGAGAAAGCTTTAGGAGTTTGCCGTTAGCATCTATAAACAGTGTCAGCGTTACAGGTTCATCATCAACTTTAAGACTAGCTTGGATAGTCTTCTCATCTATTACTTTCCAACTTACGCCGCACTGAGGTAGTAAAACAGAAGGTAGCCAGAAAAATTCTCCTGCGAATCGTCCAATACTAGAGCGAGTAATATCAGGACTGTGGGCATTGACGAGCGGAATCAGTCCCCAAAGAGAGAACCGCTTTCGACCAGATTTGTTGGTATAGCAATCGCTGCCGATCATTTGAAACAAACCACTACCAATCCTTGCTTTCCAGACAAATCCTTTTGTTGAGAGAATTTCTGTAGCTTGCATTGGTATCCACGGTTTATCCTGCGCCATCCTAAAACTGCCACTCATTTCCAAGCTGACAGAGGAAGCAAGAGGAGTTCCTGGTGCAATGCTATGTAAAAAATAGCGTTGTACAGGAGCAGGTAATCCTGCAACCATATCTTTAGTAAAACGATTTTCTGTTGGCGATCGCTCGAAGGATTGCCAAATTCTATCAACTTCCTGTTCGTTCTTTACGCCGATGATAACTAGAATTATGAATGCGATCGCTAGCAATGCAACAATATTCAACAAAACTTTGGTAAACATTTGCTCACCTCCGATCAAAAATAGAGCTTTTACTTAATTAACGTCAAATACTCATCCCGGAAATAACGCAATGTACTAAATACCGGATTCGGTGCTGACTGTCCCAAGCCGCACAAACTGGTATGTTTCACCATATCGCACAGTTCTTCTAACAATTTCAAGTCAGCAAAGGATGCTTTACCTTCACTAATCTTTGTCAACAATTTATACAACTGCACTGTACCAACGCGACAGGGGATGCACTTACCACAAGATTCATCCATGCAGAATTCCATGAAAAAGCGGGCGACATCTACCATGTTGGTGCTTTCGTCCATGACAATCATGCCGCCGGAACCCATCATCGAACCTAGTTGACTTAGAGATTCGTAATCTACAGGAGTATCAAACGCGGAAGCGGGAATACAGCCGCCAGAGGGTCCGCCTGTTTGCACTGCTTTAGCCGTACCGCCATCTGGCACACCACCACCCATTTCTTCAACGATTTGCCACAGGGTTGTTCCCATTGGCACTTCTATAATCCCTGTATTTTGAATTTTTCCAGCTAGGGCGAAAACCTTCGTACCTTTACTTTTTTCTGTACCGATGCTGGCGAATACATCTGCACCTTTGCGAATAATCCAAGGCACATTAGCGTATGTTTCGACGTTGTTAATTAAAGTTGGAAATCCCCATAAACCGCTCTCTGCTGGATAAGGCGGACGAGGACTAGGTGTACCGCGTTGGCCTTCAATTGATGCCATTAAAGCGGTTTCTTCACCACAAACATAAGCGCCTGCACCAATGCGAATATCAATTTTAAAGTCAAAAGGAGAGTCAAAAATATTACTTCCTAATAAACCGAGGCGTTGGGCTTGGCGAATGGCAATTTGCAGCCGATTGATTGCGATGGGATATTCAGCACGAATATAAATGTAACCTTGGTTAGCACCTACAGAGTATGCTGCGATCGCCATTCCTTCTAAAACTCGATGAGGATCGCTCTCCAAAACACTCCGATCCATAAATGCGCCGGGATCGCCTTCGTCTGCATTGCAGATGACAAATTTGCGTTCTCCCTTGCCTTTGGCAACAGTTGCCCATTTTACACCCGTGGGATAACCAGCACCACCTCTTCCCCGTAACCCACTGCGGGTAATATCATCGACAACTTTGGCAGGTGTCATCTCTCGGATTACTTGATAAAGTGCTTGATAGCCATCAGCAGCAATGTAAGATTCAATACGTTCCGGGTCAATTTTGCCGCTATTCTCTAAAACAATAGGTAATTGCTTAGTAAAAAATGGCTGGTTCAAATCTGCTTTTTGTACCTTTACTTCACCACCTTGCAATTCAGCGACAATTGCGGCAGCAATTTCAGGAGTAACATTTTCGTATAGTAGGGGTGTAAAGTTTTGTACCTCTGAGTGGTCAACTTGCACCAAAGGAGCTTGACAACACAAACCCATACAACCCACACTGCGAACTTCTAAGTAAGTTGGCGTGAAAAAACCAAAGTATGTAAAGATAAGTAAATACGGAGAA
>NZ_JABXKO010000057.1:0-20888 GCF_017114965.1 Nostoc sp. JL31 | reverse complement strand
GGGCATTGGGCATTGGGCATTGGGCATTGGGCATTGGGCATTGGGCATTGGGCATGGAGAAGAGACAAGGTAGACAAGGAAGAGGGGGGAGACAAGGGAGAGACTTGTTCAATAATTCTCCCTTGTCCCCCTTGTCCCCCTTGTCTCCCCTGCTCCCTACTCAAATATATGGTGATACATCTTCACCGCATTTATCTGCTAAATAGGAGAGGGCGCGGAAACGTAAGCCTACCAGTTGCTCATACAACGGGTTAATTTTACACATCGGTGGGATGTGGACAATTTTGCGTCCAAATAAGGTGATATCCCGCTCAAAGGGACACTGGGCGGGAATCATTTTACACAAAAAGCGTGCTACTCTTGGGTCTTGGATATCTAGCCCATCGAGCCAGTCTTGCAGAGGATGTAGAGCATTTATTTGACGCTTTGTCAGCCCAGTTCTGGCAATAGTGGGGGTAAGTTGCTGTGGGTGTTCTAGGGTGTGGCGAAGGGCTTCCAGCAAATTCTCTGGCTGTTCCAAGGCTTGGCAGAACTGTTGCAGAACCTCATCTTCGCTGGGAGAATAAGTACCATCTGCGATCGCTACCATTATCGCTGTCCTTAAGAAATTTTCTGCGGCTGGTGTAGCTTTACCCAACGCTGCGGCTAATTCCTCTGGGGTAATTACCTCTAGTGAATCGAATTTAATCTTAGGAGCTAATTCATTTTCGGTGATGCTGGCAATTAATTCCTGTTCTTGCTGATCAAAATTACCATCAGCCCAAGCAATAGTAAGCATTCCACGCAACCAAGCGGCAATCTGTTCGCTGCTGTAGGGGGATTGAACGGTACTTGTCATAAACTCACGTCTTAAGCTTTCCTCAGTCACTACTACGCTACCCTAACCAGTGACTATGAAGATAGTGGAAGCAGCACAGAAAAATAAATCAGAGAAGTTTTCAAATCGCAATAGTCGGTCTTAAGGTAAAATCCATTTGTACAGTTATTGAGAATTTTTCTACTTAAAGTGAATTCGATTGGAGTCTCTCAAATATTCATAAAGTTCAAGACTGTAATTTGCGCTACAAAGTGATGGAGTTTTCTAAGTATGCGAACCTGCCAGCTAAATATCGCCGACGTTTTTCTCTAATGAATCGTTTACTGATGTTACTTCCTTCTCTAGAGGATTGCGATCGCTTGGCATTAGTTAAATTAGGTTAACTCCCAAAAATTAAGGTATATATAATGTTTTTCTTTGGCATTGAACATGAAGTCGCTTTCTTGAACAATGAGGGAAAGTTTGCTGATTTTTCCCACACAAAATTTGCTGATTTCAATCAAATTATTGAAAGGCTACCTACATACTCCAGTGACTATCCTCAACTACGGGTTGGCGATGCGGGTATTAAGATGAAGAGATGGTACATTGAGGGATTTGAAAGATTTGCGGATTCTGATGAAGTGATAGACTGTCATGTTAAAGGTATTGAAATTAGAACAACTATCCATTCTAATATTCAAGGCGCTATTACTGAATTATCAGAAAGTTTTGACCTGCTACGTAAGGTTGCCGCTGACTTTGGCTTATCACCAGTGTTGGTTAGTTTTAATCCCTACAATCCAGCTTTTGAGCCTCAACCCCCATTAAACAATTATGAAATAAAACAGCTAGAAGCTTATCCTGACGAACAAACTGCTAATATTCACATGGTATCTTATGGGCCAGATTTAAATATTTCAGTGGCAGATTTGTCACATGAAGATGTAATTGATATTGGCAAAAAGTTAACTTATTACAGTCCCTATATCGTTCCTTTTAGTTATAGCTCTCCCTTTTATAATGGAGGTTTATGGGATGGATTATCAGTACGAACATTTATCAGAACTGGAAAAAGACCAGCTACTCTGGTTTTTGTTCAAAAAGAAGAACAACTAATTGATAGCACACCTTCCTTAACAAAAATCGCCCGCATTCCGGCTGAAGTGGGACGCATCGAATTTAAGGCTTGTGATAGCTGTGATGATTTTTTAATCTATGCAGCTTTGCTGATATTATTGAAAGGTTTGGTATTAGATAAAACCTTGTCGGGTAGAGCAACTGTACCCGATGCAGCGTTACACCAACTTTCCGCAAAAGCAGCATTTGACAACGAAGATATTTTTGAGAATTCGACAAAAATCTTGCAAGCAGCCGAAATTGCTTTGGGAGATGATCCAGATGTTCCTTATTTGACACCATTAAAAGTGCTACTGACAAAGCGAAAAACAAGATCCCATGAATTAATACAAATGTTCCATCACGTAAGCTCAATAGAAGAGGTAATAAGGCAGACTTATCAAGTTTAAATAAAATATTTATTTTTCCCTTTTATTCAGGGTTAAACAGGATATTTATATAACTTGATACTTTACAAATATCCTCTAAGGTGCATATTCATTAAAATCCTTTGAATTGGATAAAGTCGAGCTAACTGAACATAAATAGTAGAGGCATTACTCTGTCAATACTATATTAAGTCGATATACCTAGAGGCTGATTTTATTGCAACTAAAGATGCAGTAAACTTCATTCTAGAGATTGATGCAGACGTTAGCTTTTTCAAAGTAAAAGTGTAAATAGGGAACCTGAAACGAAGAATTTCAATTATAAAATCTAATGATTTTGTGAAATCTAATGATTTTGCTAAAGAATTAAGGTGATATTTGCTTATTATCCCTTAGTAATCCAATGCAGAAAGACAAAAGAAATTTCTTCGTCAGGTTGGTTTTTCGAGAACTTCTAAATTGAAGCGGAGCTTGCCAGTTTGATTATTGCTTAAAATTGTTAAGTAAAGGTATATGCTTCGCTCTTTTAGTGTAAAATTCTGCGTTGTTAAAGCTGTTATCGAGGATTTCAAATGAAGACAATTGCTTCTGTTTTATCTACTTTCCGTCCAGTACGTTTTCTAGTAGTTGCTTTTACTTGCGCCCTAATATTATTCTCTAATGCTTTTCCTGCTTTTGCGATCGATAGCTACCAAAGTGACTCGACCGAAGGTACAACACAATTGCTTGATATTCAGGCTAAAACTGACGAAGCCGCTAAAGAACCACCACTAGGATTGAGAAAGACTCAAAAAGAAACTAACGAAGGGCTTAATGAGGTTCAAGGAGCAGCTGATATTGACAAGCAGAAGCGTCCTGAAAATTCACAAGGTGCAACCTCTGTGGAAGAAAATATAAAGAATGTGTTGGAGAAAGTTACAGGTAAGAACTAAATTAATAGTTCTGGTAGTTTTTTGGTAGTAATGGGTGATTGCGTAAAAGCAATGACCCATTAATAATTAGTAATGCTAAGTCAGAAGCTTAAATGAATTAAGTATAAAAATATGTTCACCTGCACATTGTTGGGAAACTGCATTTAGATAACTTTGATTAACTATTATTATATTTAATATATTTTTTATGCTTATAGCTTAAAAAAAGGCAATAAAGTTCGCTAATTACAAAATTCTTAGTTTAATACTACCTATTAAGGCATAGGTATAATTATAAATTCATGAATTAATTTAAGCTCATAATGTTTCCTTTGGTTGATGTGGAATCTGTGTGAAATTTGAGAAATTAATAAATAAGTTTGCTTAGGGATGGAAAACAATGCGTTCGATAAACATTGGTTTGACTGAAGAACAGCGTCAAGGTGTAATTAATCTGTTGAATCAAGATTTGGCAGATGCCTATTTACTGTTGGTAAAAACCAAAAAGTACCACTGGGATGTCGTTGGCCCTCAGTTCCGCTCTTTGCATCAGCTTTGGGAAGAACACTACCAAAAGCTGACTCTAAATATTGATGCTTTGGCAGAGCGGGTTCGTGCTTTGGGTGGTTATCCAGTTGGCACATTGGAGGGATTTCTCAAGCTTGCTACCCTCAAGGAACACGCTGGTAATGTTCCCACTGCAACAGGAATGGTAGCTAATTTAGTGGACGATCACGAGCAGGTTATTCGTAACTTAAGAGATCACGTGGATCAGTCTGGTGAAAAGTTCCACGATCAGGGAACTGCTGACTTTTTAACTGGATTACTCGAACAGCATGAAGAGATAGCTTGGATGCTCCGTTCATTTATTGAAGGCGAGGCAATAGACTCAGATGGTAGACAGCCAGCAGAAGGGGCTAAGACTCCTGTAGGTGTATAGCTCATAATGTCTGAGTTGAGGATTACTATCTGTGAAACTAGTTAAAAGCAGGGTTAGATTCCTGCTTTTAAGTGGTGCAAAAGAATTAATCTGCCTGCATCTACCTCTTCACGATGCCAATTTTGGATTTTGGAATTGAAAATTGGTTCGTGCGTTAACACCACTTGACGCCAGTCGCCTCAAGTTGGGAGACGCATCCATACGATTAGCTCCTTGATATCGGGAACCCTTCCACCGCGTGGTTCCCCGTTATGGGTGCAGTCATTTTAAAATCCAAAATTGATTGGTCATCCCCATTGTAAAAAAACATAATACAGGGAGTTTTTAAGTGCCAGAAGTATATAAAGCAGAACGTACTATTTCTGCTGTATTCAAAGAGCAGAAGCAAATTGATGATGTAATTCGACGTTTATTAGACAGGGGTGTGCCTAGAGATCATATTTCGGTCATGGGCAGAAATTTCCAGTCGGAAACGAGAATCGCTGGCTTCATTAGTAAAAAAGATGTGATTCTGGGAGGTTTGAGAACAGGAGCAGTTTTTGGTTCCTTGTTTGGTTCCTTTCTCAGCTTACTTACGGGTGTAGGCGTATTGTTTATTCCCTTTGTTGGGCCAATTGTGGCAGCAGGGCCTATTGGTGCAGTGTTGTTAGGCGCTGCTAGTGGAGCGATCGCAGGTAGTGCAGGTGCCGGTCTAGTATCGGTTCTAACTACTTTGGGGATGCCAGAAGATAAAGCGGCTATCTATCAAACTCGCTTACAAGCTGGGGAATTTTTCGTGATGGCAGAAGTTCCAAGTGATCGCACTGGCGAATTTCAATTGCTGCTCGAAAGTGCTGGTGGCGAAGAAATTCACACCATTGAGAAAACTTTGGCTCGTTCTTGTTCTGGACAGTGCAACAGTCCAGCAGATTTGTCTCCTGAAGTTCGCGCTCATCTTTCTGAGGAAGCTCAGAGTACATTCATTGAGCGCTATAATGCTGTACTCAATGAAAGAAGTGACGAGTTCACAGCCGAACAAGCTGCTTGGGAGACTGTTCACCAACAATATGATGAAGATGAAAATGGTGTCTGGTCTAAAGCTAAGGTTAAAGCGTGAAGAAGGCAGGAGTCAAAACACTGCCTCCTGCCTCTCTGGTTAAACTACTGTACAAAACTAGATATAGCAATCCGATTTGATTTCTGAATCACTCGTAGAGGTAAGGGACTCTTTACTGGGGACTGGGGACTGGGAAGAAGGAATAAAGGTGTACTGAGTTTTGTTCAAAAATCAAATATGAGTCCTATATCAGGGATTTATAACAAATAAATTATCTAATATTGTGGGGTGGGCTTTGCGGCTTACCCCACAAAAAGTAAGTATATTGGCAATCATCTCGGAATGTCTGGACATATTTATACGCATTATCGCAGGCGATCGCACTTAGATATAAATTACCTACTTTGGTCCTAGTTTACATAACTTTGGGTATATTACCGCAAATGCGCTGATACTCTAATTTCCCCTCTTCATAAATTCCGCAAAAACACCGTTACGCTATTTGTGCTTGTGATCAAAACTTAGAGCATCCAGTTTATTAGGGCGGATTTATGAGCAACCCTGTAAAGACGGTTATCCAAGTCAATCTGAAGATGGCTCTAGAAGTAGCTCAAGAATTGGAGCAAGCTCCATACACTCAACTCGGTGCTTATTGTTTGGAAATTTTACGGGAAATCGGATGTCCTGGTACTGAACTTCCTGTGAACTTACAAACTCGCGATCAGCAGCTAAACTTCATTACAGGCTTTGCATCTTATGCTTTTGGGGAGGTACAAAGTGTATAAAGCATTAATCGATGATATATTTTCTGATTCAGAAGATATAGAAGAAACTACTTTTCCTGCCACAGATGAAGATTTATTAATCTTAACAGACAAATTTTTAGGGTTTGAAATTCCCTCAAAGGTTTTCTTACAAGCTATAGCCATTGCTGATTACGATGGTGCAGCTGCTTTTCGCTACGTTGATACTTATTTGACTACTCTCAAGAATAAGAATAAGCGTAAGCAGAAGAAATTACTTGTGTTAGGTTGTTCGACTAGATTTGACAATAATTGACGTGCTTATTTACCAGCTAACTAAAAACCAATACGATTTAGATAAGATAATTTGCACAACCGATGTAGAGACGTTGCAATGCAACGTCTCTACACATATTTATCCCACAGAGACAAGAAAGAACAATTATAAATTATCTAGAAGCTAGTGGTGAGAGATTTTTGAAGACAAGCATTTTTAATCTGTGCTAATTACGAACTACGTTAGCGTAGCGGTAGCGAGTCCGCGTACTCTTACAGAGAAGCAAGCTACGCTTTTAGCGTCTCGTAGAGAGCGTCATTACGAATTACAAATTAGTATTATTCTCTCCCAAGACAAACTTGTTCATAGCTTTTACCAGCCATATCCCAAGTGAATTCTGTTTCTACCAGTTGTCTGCCGTTGTGAGACAATTCTGAACGCAGATGTGGACTATTGAATAGTTGACTAATAGCGGTGACGTACTCTGCTGGTTGATTGGCTCGTAATGCCCGTAATGGATGACTAGCAACATCTACAGCTAATCCCTCTAAGCCGCGATCGCTGGCTACTACAGGTATACCAGCTGCCATTGCTTCTAAAGTTTTATTTTTAATACCAAACCCAGTCCGCATCGGTACAACGCAGATGGTGGCTTGATGTAAATATTCTGCCATCGAAGGTACACGCCCCAACACATTAATTCCTGGTTTTTTATCAAGTGCTAAAACTTCTGCCACTGGGTGAGATCCGACAATATCAAAAGTTGTATCGGGATACAATTTTTGGATTTCTGGCAAAACTTCATTGCTGAAAAAGCAGACAGCATCAATATTTGCTAAATTATCCATTGCACCAATAAAAATTAGGCGATGTCCTCCGGGATCGGTGGTACGGTAAGGGAAAGAAACTAAATCTACACCATTGGGAATAACTGTAATTTCACTATTGGGGTTAAATTCTTGTAGTTGAATTTTATCTTCTTCTGTTGTCGCCACAATTGCCGAAAATTTAGCGCAGTAGTTTTGCTCATAACGGCGCAAAAGTGGCAGATTAATTTTGTCTCTGAGTGAATTTTCGGAAATTCCTGTTGCTAATTGGTTCTGACAGCTAGCATAAACAGAACTATGAATATTAACGATGGTTTTTAGCTGTTTCTGAAAATGCGATCGCACATAAATTTCATTGACGCTATGTTCGCAGGTAATGACATCGCATTTTCCCGCTTCCACCCAGTTATCAACCCATGTTTGCATCTCAACTGAGTAGCGGTTAAGTACACTTGGCGGTGTTCCCTGCTGCAAAAATCTGCCAAATCGCTGTATTTTTTTCAATATTCCGGTGGTTCGAGAATCTGGCGGGCGTTCAAAAATAGCGAGATGATCCACATAATCACGTAATCCTGCTATTTCTGCATCTGTAACATCGCCCTCGCGTTGAGTTGCGAGGGTGACAGTATGACGTTGACTCAGATACTTAAGTAAATTAAATGTCCTGACTTGGGTTCCCCCGCGTGTTGGTGGGTAGGGAAAGGTGGAAGATAGCATTAAAATGTTCATACAAACGATCGCTCAAATGTGATACATACACCATGACCTGATTGGAGGCTGTATGTCATCATTTGATCGATCAAAGCATAATCAAACCTAGTCGCACACCCACAGCAACAGCCTCGGTGCGGCTGGAGACACTGAGCTTTTGAAAAATGGATGAGAGATGAAATTTGACGGTATGCTCAGAAATATGCAGGTGTTTTGCGATCGCTTTATTTCCCAACCCTGACCCAAGCATTCCTAAAACCTCTATTTCCCGTGGTGTTAAGCTTTGTACGGGATTCGTTACCACTTTTTCGCGGATAGATAATAATTCTACAGCATCCGGGTGCAGCACCAGTAAACCAAAAGCGATCGCTTCCACAGCCGCAACAATTTCTGACTCTGTACTAGTACTGGGCAATATTCCCCGGATACCAGAACGTAACGCCGTCTCTAAGTCGATGCTGTCGAGTTCTTCAACAATGACGATTATTCCTAATGGGTATTGCTGTTCTTGAATAACCAGCAATTTTTCCCATACCGCTTGTTGAAAATTACCACTCAAATCTACCAGCACCACATCCGGCTGTAATTGCCCAACTTCTTTTGCTAATACATCCAAATCGGATGCACTCCCCACAACCGTCAGCCGAGGATTGGTAGTCACCACAGTTGATAACCCTGCCCGCACCACAGGGGAAGTAGCAACCACCATCACCCGGATCATGTCGCCTCCACAGCAGTTTTATCGGACTGCACGCCAACATAAATCACGAATTGCTGTCTACCGCGTAGGAGTTGTAACGGCACAGATCCTTTATTGTCATGGAGATATTTAGTTAAATCATTCATGCTAGTGAATAATCGCCCCGAAACTCCAATTAAAACATCGCCAATTTGCACACCAGCAGTTTGCGCCGCACTGTCAGGGAGAATTGACAACACCAATAAACCCAAGCTACGCCTACCTAAAAGCACAGGTTGCAGTGTAACTCCCAGTTGCGGACGACTATTTTGCCGTAAAAAATGCTCAACGGCGTTGCTAGGAACTGCCACAGCCAAACCATTAGCAATCATCGTGTTAATTCCCACGACTCTACCGAGACAATCAGCAAGTGGCCCTCCAGAATTACCAGGATACAGCCGCAAATCGGCCATAACTGCTCGTGGATTATTTGCATGGATAATTCCAGTTGTCACAGCACCACTATCAGCAAAGGGATTACCCACCGCCAAGACTAATTCACCCACGCGTAGCGCCTCGGAATTGCCAATAGTTGCAGCAGTTAAATCAGTGGCGACAATTTTCAGGGTTGCTAAATCCTGCTGTGGATCAAATTGTGTACGCACCGCATCAAATACTCTTCCGTCTGCCAATTCCACAGTTGCGCGGTTGCTGGTTGCCACATGGGCATTAGTGATAATTAGTCCGTCAGATTGCCAAATTACGCCAGAACCGACTCCCAGAGAGCCGCTTTTTACTTTGACAGTGCCATTGCGTAGCCTAGCAGCTACCTCTGTCAATTCAGCAGCTATGTTAGTTAATGTTGTGTTTGCCATGTTATACAGTTTTTGAGCGTGTCAAAGTAAAATCAGTAAAACGTTCCAGCAAAAAGGTTGAAGTTTCAAGTTCAGAAGCTCAACGTTCGAGCAAAAAGGTGGAAGTTCCGAGTTCAGAGGCTCAACGTTCGAGTAAAAAGGTGGAAGTTCCGAGTTCAGAGGCTCAACGTTCGAGCAAAAAGGTGGAAGTTCCGAGTTCAGAGGCTCAACGTTTGAGTAAAAAGGTCGAATGAATCAAAACATTTAGATAAATTTTGACAAAGCTAGTAGTCTGTCAATAAATAATTGATGGATAAATTACCTGTAGAGACGGCGATTTATCGCGTCTCTCTAACTCATTCCCAATTGGTATTATTCCTCCTTAGTAGGTCGTTCGCCAACTGCGATCGCTAACTCAATTAAGACTCCACCCCGGACAACTTGCACGTTGACAGCTTTACCAATGCGATCGCTACTATTGAGCAACGCCAACACATCACCTGTATCACCCACAGTTACGCCATCGAACGTTACCAAAACATCGCCAAGCAGCACACCTGCATTGTCAGCAGGCCCCGCAGCCTCAACGTTGACAACAATTACCCCAGTTGCCGAACTTAAATTGAGAGCAGTTTTCAGGTTATTTGGTAAACGTACAGGTTGCATTCCCACACCCAAGTAGCCCTTAGAAATGCGTCCTTTTGCTACTAATTGGTCAACCACGCGATCGACTGTCGCAGTGGGAATTGTCAGAGCAGTACCACGCCGTCCCGATGTATTCATGCCTACCACAAAACCAGCAGCATCTACGAGCGGCCCACCTGCAAAGCCAGAGTAAAGGGTGATGTCTGGGCGGATAAATTGGTCAATATTTCCGCCATTCATACTCCGCCAAGTACCGCTAACCACACTGACTGCACCCATCGCCGCCTTTAAATCACCTTCGCTACCTCTTGCCAGTCCTAGTACCAGATGACCAACTTTGAGCGTTTTGGCATCGCCAACTTTTGCCACAGGTATTTCTGCATTTTCTAGTTTAAAAACAGCTATATCGGTGCTAGAGTCATGACCGACGAGTGTTACTGGTGCAGTACTACCATTTGATAAGGTAATAGTGATATCGTCATAGCGCTGGAGGCACTCATCAGAGGTAACAATGATGCCATTACGCCAGTGAATGCCGCTTGGAGAAACACGTGTACCCCCATTCACTGCAACTACAGCACTTCCAGCTTCTTCTACGGTGTCAGCTAAACTGTTGGACAAAGCCAGTAATGAAGACATAAGATTTTTCCGCAAATGTTTTTAGATATTCAGATCGTGCCGTTTTATCAACACAGATGACATCGGAAAAATGGGGAGAATTCACCCTAGAAAAATGGCTAGTACCGCAAGGCGGAAGTCAAAAGCCAAAAGTCAAAAGTCAAAAGTATTATGGAATAAGCTCTTTAGGGATTTTAAATGGTTGCTCTATTTACGCCGTGCCGTACTAGGGTTTACATCAGCTTTTTGGTGTTGCTGAATTTTTGTACTTAACTCAAGCGAGAACCGCTATATTCCAATACGCTTGGGTTAAGGGGTTATTGGTATAGATAATTGGTCTTTCAAAACGCGATAAATCGCCTCTCTACACCTTGTATTGCGCTATATTATTCAGCTTACGACAGCGAGGTGAACGCTCACTGTCGCCGTCATACAGAATTCAGCATGAATTCTGACTCCTAAATTCTGTTTCAAGAAACAAATGCACACCCAATTAAAACAAATCAACCTGCTGACTCCATCGAGAAATTTACCTCTCTATGGCAAGAGAATTTTAGTAACAGCACCGAGAAATTATGCTTATAGGTTATCTGAACAAATCATCAAAAAAGGTGGTTTACCTGTTTTCATGCCGACCATCGAAACCTGCTATTTATCAAACTACACTCAGTTAGATGCTGCTTTAGCCCACATAGACGAATTTGATTGGATTATCTTCACAAGTAGAAACGGAATCGCTGCATTTTTTCAGCGTATAAATGAGTTGAATATTCCTATATCTGTAGTACAAAAATGTCACTTATGTGCATTAGGAAAAGATGCAGAAAGCTTATTGTCTTTTTGTAGCAAGGTAGATTTAATTCCAACAGAATCTAGCCCAGCCGGAATTGTGACTGAATTAGCCAAAATTCTGCAAATTCACGAGAAAAAAGTGCTGATCCCGGCTCCAGAAGTTGTGGGTTTACCTGAGCCTGATGTTGTACCCAATTTAATTACTGATTTGCAGAAATTGGGTATAGAAGTAACTCGCGTACCCACATATATTACGCAGGGTTTAGATAAAACTATCTATGGTATGGAATTAAACCTGATACGTGAAGGAATTATTGATGTAATTGCCTTTAGTAGCACGGCCGAAGTAGAAAGCTTTTTGACAATGGTCAACTCGCAAAGCGATTACGAACATTGTGTTGTTGCATGTTTTGGCCCTTATACAACTGCTAATGCCCAAAAGTTGGGTATGACTGTCTCTATCGTGTCTAGAGATTATAGTTCATTTGAGGGATTTGCTGAAGCGATCGCAGCATTTTTTACTCCTACTTTCAGTTAAAACTAAGCGCTTTAGGATGTAGAGTAATCAACCAGATTTCACTCTAGACTAGCTGCACATAAACCCGTAGTATCGAAAATGGAGTTTATATTGAGTTAGGAATTTTTACATGGCAACTTACAAAGTTACATTGCGTACCCCAGACGGTGAACAAGTAATTGACGTTCCTGATGATGAGTACATCCTAGAGGTCGCTAACGAGGAATATCATCTGGACTTGCCCTATTCCTGTAACGCTGGTTCTTGCTCTACCTGCACCGGCAAGCTGATTTCAGGTACAGTTAACCAAGACGATCAGAACTTCCTAGACAACGATCAAATTGATGCGGGATGGGTTCTCACCTGCGTTGCTTATGCCACTTCTGATTGCGTTATCGAAACCCATCAAGAGGAAGCGCTTAACGCTTAAGAGCGGGTGAGGGTTGAGGGCGTTGGTATCAACTTAAACCCAAACCCTTTTTAAATCTCGTTTCTCTGGGTGGAAATGCTGCTGATTAGGTTGCTGCTGCCTCCCTTGCTGGCGGTAGCAGCCCCATTGTATACGCCACCCTAAATAAATGTATGGAAATTCAGCTGCGATCGCAAGTGGATGCAGATGTGCAACAAATTTTTGATAATTTGCATTCTTTGAAAGATCAACCAAAACTTACAACCGCTCTAAGTCTGGATAAAAAAGGGGAAATATAAGGGGACAAATGAGTTTATTGTAGGTGCAAAATTATGAAATATAAGCCCTCACCCCAACCATTTCCCCAAGGGAGAGGGAGTCAAGAAAAAGAGGAAGAAGAGAATAAATATCAGCAAGATAAATCTTGTTCCCCTCTCCCTCTAGGAGAGGGGCTAGGGGTGAGGGCGGAAATTGCTAAATTAGCTGGTAGTAACCGGCAAATTCCCAAAGTATTATTAGAACGCGCCCGCAAGTTAAGAAAAAAACAAACACCAGCGGAAGAAATATTATGGGAATGTTTAAGAAATAGACGTTTGTTAAATACCAAATTTCGCAGACAACATAATATTGGTAGATATATTACTGATTTCATTGTCACGAAAAATTACTAATTATTGAATTAGATGGTAGTATTCATGCAAATCAACAAGCTCAAGATTTTATCAGAGGAAATTGGTTACAATCTAATCACTTCACTGTGATTCGCTTTAGTAATGAGCAAATATTTAATGATATCGAGTTAGTTTTACATACAATTGCTCAAGCCCTCATCCCCTAACCCTTTCTGTCTTAAGGAGAAGGGAGACTAAAATCGCTCAAACTTTATCTCAGCATTCTTTGCCAACCCCGCAGTGCTTGGACTTATGAAGTCGAACTACGTCCGTGGGTAGAGAACTTCTAGCCTAGACAATTGTTACAAAAATAGTTTTGCAGGTATGAAAATTGATTTTGGTGCAACTGCTGCTGATTATGCAAAACACCGCGCTGGGTTTCCTAGTTCATTATTTAACAAACTGTCCGAATATAGTATAGGTTTACCAGGGCAGAATATTGTTGACCTCGGCACAGGAACAGGAACACTAGCGCGGGGCTTTGCCGATAGAGGTGCTGATGTAATTGGCATAGACCCATCAGCCTCACTTTTAGAACAAGCGAGACTGTTAACCGAAGCTGTCCAACTAAAAGTAGATTATCGAGTCGCAACTGCCGAGAATACCGAATTACCAGATGCCAGTGCGGATGTGGTGACAGCAGGGCAGTGTTGGCATTGGTTTGACCGTCCGCGTGCTGTCGAAGAAATTACTAGTATATTGAGAGTAAATGGCTTGCTCGCGATCGCACATTTTGATTGGATACCCTTAAAAGGTAATGTAGTTCACGCAACGGAACAACTAATCAAAGCTCATAATCCTACATGGAATCTGGGTGGCGGTAACGGATTGTATCCCCAGTGGTTACAAGATATTGGCGAAGGAGGTTTTCGAGAAATCCGCACATTTTCTTACGATGTATTGGTCGCTTATACACATGAAGACTGGCGGGGACGAATTCGGGCGAGTGCTGGTGTGGGAGCCAGCTTGACACCAGAAAAAGTAGAAGTATTTGACCAAGAATTGGCAACATTGCTCGAAACAAAATATCCGACACCAATTCTTCAGGTTCACCATAGAGTTTGGGCTGCGATCGCCAAATCACCGCCATCTAATTCGTAATTCTTAATTCGTAATTAAGAGATGTCTGGAACGCACTATTAACCTATAAAACAATCGCGCAATTTTAGGAAAAGAACTATGATTGAACTTTACTATTGGGCAACTCCAAACGGTCATAAAATCACAATCTTCTTGGAAGAAGTTGGCTTACCATACACCATAATTCCTGTGAATATTGCGGCTGGAGATCAATTTAAGCCAGAATTTCTGAAGATATCTCCTAACAATCGTATGCCTGCGATCGTTGACCACGAAGCAGCAGATGGAGGTTCGCCAATTTCGATATTTGAGTCTGGGGCAATCTTGCTCTATTTAGCAGAAAAAACCGGTAAATTAATTCCCCAATATCTACGCGATCGCACTCAAGTTTTAGAATGGTTGTTCTGGCAAATGGCAGGACTGGGACCAATGGCGGGACAAAATCATCACTTTAGTACTTATGCTCCCGAAAAGATTGAATATGCCATTAACCGCTACGTGAATGAGACGGGACGCTTATATGCAGTGCTGAATAAGCAACTAGCAGATAGAGAATTTGTGGCTGGCGATTATTCCATCGCCGATATTGCTGCTTATCCCTGGATAGTACCCCATGAACTCCAAAGTCAAAACCTAGAGGATTTTCCTCATGTTAAACGCTGGTTTGAGACAATTAAAGCGCGTCCGGCAACAATTCGCGCCTACGAAAAAGCAGAAGCATTCAAAACTGAAGCGCTCGATCCAGATAAGTTACGAGAATTGTTATTTAACCAATCGGCGAAGACTATTCAGCCTTGAGCCTTTTGAATTATCTTGTCAGTGTGGCGATCGCTAAGTTAGTTTTCACCCCAGATCATCAGTCGCAACTATGAGCAACGATTTCTCACTATCTTCCTTTCCTCAATTAGAAACAGAAAGGCTGCTTCTTCGTGAGACAAGCTTGCAGGATGCTGAGGCTACCTTTGCTGTCCTCTCCGATCCAAGCGTAACTCAGTTTCACGATCTTGATACCTTCACTTCTATTAAAGAAGCGATCGCTGTCATTGAACGTAGAGCCAAGCGGTTTGAGCTAGGAAATGGAATTCGCTGGGGAATCGTCCATAAGCAAGACAACATTTTGATTGGTTCTTGTGGGTTTACCTGGAACCCACAAGAACACGCGGCCGAGGTAGGTTATGAGCTTGCCAGTACTTTTTGGAGACAAGGCATCATGACTAAGGCAGTGGATACTATCTTGCAATTTGGGTTTCAGAAAATGGGTTTGCGTTTCGTTGTTGCCCAAGTCATGCTAGAAAATATCGCTTCTAAAAAGTTGCTAGAAAAGTTAGGTTTTCACAGTCAGGGTGTAAAGAAACAGTATGGCTTTTTCAAAGGGCAATATCACGATCTGGAGCAATTTTTGCTTAAAAATAAAAAACTGAGTGAGTAAGTTAGCAACAGATACAGGCTGATGTTTAGTTTCTCAATTGGAGGTAAAGATGAGGAATGCTGGGCACAAGCAGTTAAAATACGGTAATCCTTAAAAATTACCGTTGATTCATCCAAAACAAGGCTCAATTATTATTACTTGTTTGTATAATTGGAAACTCAAATAACTGCTTATGTCAGAACAATATCGTTTTGAAACCCTGCAAGTTCATGCTGGACAAGAGCCGGCTCCTGGAACTAATGCTCGTGCTGTACCGATTTACCAAACGACTTCCTACGTTTTTGACGACGCTGACCACGGAGCGCGGTTATTTGCTCTCCAGGAATTTGGCAACATTTACACCCGCATCATGAACCCGACGACGGATGTATTTGAAAAGCGGATTGCTGCCTTAGAAGGGGGTGTAGCAGCATTAGCAACCGCTAGCGGACAAGCGGCGCAATTCTTGGCAATCACTACCATCGCTCAGGCTGGGGATAATATTGTTTCCACTAGTTTTCTCTATGGGGGAACATATAACCAATTCAAAGTCTCTTTACCGCGTTTAGGTATTAACGTCAAGTTTGTTGAGGGAGATGACCCAGAAAGTTTCCGTCAGGCGATCGACGATCGCACGAAAGCGTTATACGTTGAAACCATTGGCAATCCTCAATTCAACATTCCCGACTTTGCCGCTTTAGCTCACATTGCCCACGACAACGGCATTCCTTTAATTGTGGATAATACCTTTGGTGCTGGTGGGTATTTAGCTCGACCCATTGAGCATGGTGCAGACATTGTAGTAGAATCTGCAACTAAATGGATTGGTGGACATGGTACTTCCATTGGTGGCGTAATTGTCGATTCGGGTAAATTTGACTGGGGTAACGGCAAGTTTCCCCTATTTACTGAGCCAGCACCCGGCTATCATGGGCTAAATTTTCAAGAAGTGTTTGGCCCTAGTGGTTCCTTTGGTAACATTGCCTTTATTATTCGCGCCAGAGTTGAAGGGTTACGAGATTTTGGCCCATCCTTGAGTCCATTTAACGCCTTTCTGTTACTGCAAGGATTAGAAACTCTCTCTCTACGTGTAGATCGTCATGTGAGCAATGCCCTAGAATTGGCTCGGTGGTTAGAGCAGCAAGAGCAAGTATCATGGGTTAATTATCCGGGGCTTCCTAATCACCCACATCATGAACGAGCGAAGAAATATCTTCGGCATGGCTTTGGGGGAGTTTTAAACTTTGGCATCAAAGGTGGACTAGAGGCGGGTAGAGCTTTTATTAATCATGTGAAATTAGCCAGTCATTTAGCAAATGTTGGTGATGCGAAAACCCTCGTTATTCATCCCGCTTCTACAACCCATCAACAGCTAAGTAATGACGAACAGCTTTCGGCAGGTGTGACACCCGATTTGGTGCGAGTATCAGTGGGAATCGAACATATCGACGACATCAAAGAAGATTTTGGGCAAGCATTCCAGCAAGTTAGGATTTAGTTTTTAATTGGGCATTGGGCATTGGGCATGGAGAAGAGACAAGGTAGACAAGGAAGAGGGGGGAGACAAGGGAGAGACTTGTTCTATAATTAATTCCCCCTTGTCCCCCTTGTCCCCTGCCCCCCTGCTCCCCTGCTCCCCACTCCCCACTCCAGTTATGATCTACTCAGACTTCATCTCGCCGCAAACCCAGTTTTACCAGCTTACAGTACCATTTCAACTAGAAGGGGGCGAAACATTAACTGGCGTTCAGATTGCCTATCGCACCTGGGGACAGTTAAATGCTCAAGGCGATAATGGGGTACTAATTTGTCATGCCTTAACTGGTTCCGCTGACGCTGATGATTGGTGGGAACCTTTGTTTGGTTCAGAAAAAGCCTTCAATCCAGAACGCGACTTTATTGTATGCAGCAACATTTTGGGAAGTTGTTACGGCACAACTGGGCCAACTACTATCAACCCCATAACGGGAAACCCTTATGGCGTATCCTTCCCTAAGATTACAATCCGAGATATGGTTCACCTACAAGCTGTACTACTAGAATACCTGGGTGTTCAATCTCTGCGGTTAGTAATTGGTGGCTCACTCGGTGGGATGCAAGCACTGGAATGGGCGTTGTTATATCCAGAAAAAGTGAAAGCGATCGCACCAATTGCTGTTTCTGGCAGACATTCAGCTTGGTGTATTGGATTGAGTGAAGCCCAAAGACAGGCAATTTATGCCGATCCAAACTGGCAAGGAGGGAACTATACTCTGGATGCGCCGCCAAACCAAGGACTAGGAGTAGCGCGAATGATGGCGATGTCTACTTACCGTTCTTGGGATAGTCTTACAAGCCGCTTTGGACGCGAGTATGATACATCTGAGCAGTTTACTATAGTCAGTTACTTACAGCATCAGGGTCAAAAGCTGACAGAACGGTTTGATGCCAATACTTACATTACCCTCACCCACGCAATGGATCGCCATAATGTTGCACGCGATCGCACCAGTGCTGATTTGTCAGATTATGAATCTATTCTGCAAAGCATCCAGCAACCAACTTTAGTTGTCGCAATTGATTCTGACATCCTCTATCCTCCAGTAGAACAACAAGAATTGGCGAATTTAATCCCTAATGCTCAACTGGGGTGGCTAAAGTCAACCCACGGACACGACGCATTTTTAATTGACATAGCTGCATTGAATGAACTGCTGATCTCTTTTCAGCAAAGTTTAGATTTCCCAGCCTCCTAACTCGGTGTATTGAGAAAAAAGCTTGGCGTTTCGAGTTCTGAGAGGAATGATAAAGTTAAAAAGGCGATCGTACCTTACGCTATCGAGTGTCACAGCCCATCGTAGACATCGCTACAGGTGGGTAAATTTTATATATAGAAACAATTTATAGAGTGGCGACAGTCGCGGGAGTTGAGATTTTGCGACAGCGCCAACTAAAAGATAGTGTACCAGATTTGCGGTGGGTATCTGCGGAAAGCTTCCTACCTCCTGCCTTTCTTTGTAAAAATTCTTTTAATCAGCCCCAGCCAATAGAAGTGGCAAAACGTGGGTATTAAGATTAAAACAATTATCGGAAAGCGTCACCCAATCTACAGGTTTTTTAGATGATGAAACAGAGATGGGCAAGCATATACAAATGCACTCAGCTACTTTGGAGTTTTTTGTTAGTGTTGGTAATTTGGCATCCACCCCAATCCGCTTTAGCAGATGTCAACCCACAGGAGATAAATGCAATTATTCGCACACGGGATATTGCCCTACAAGCCCTAAACACTCGCGATTTTGCCAAAATACAGCCTTACTTGCACCCAAATTTTACAATTACAACAGTTGATAACCAGATTTTTCACAAAGTTCCTGAGTTTGAAAAGTACTGGAATCAGCAGTTTTCCAGTTCCATCAAAGATATCAAAATGCAACTGAAGGGAGATGCTCTCAGAACATTTCTTACTCCAGAGATAGATGTTTCATCTGGAGAGGCGATGTCTACGACGGGCTACGCCTACGCATCTTTCTCTTTCAAAGATGGCAAAGCGGCTGATATGGCGTTGCGATGGACAGCAGTGCTGCAAAAACTCCAAGATAAATGGACGATTCAATCGCTGCATTTTTCCTCCAATCTGCTGAATAACCCCGTCTTGAATACTGCTCAACAATTGGGGCGGATTCTAGCAGTTGCAGCAGGCGTAGGCGGTTTCCTGCTGGGAGCAATGACGATGCTATTATTACGTCGCAAGACTAAGCCACGAACCGAAAGGATATAGCAAATAAAGTGGGAAGAAGCACCTATCAGCCCGATAAAAATATTAGCTTTCATGGTCGCCTCAAAGCAACCATAATAGTTTTATTGGTTTGGAGTAGCGTGAGTTTGCTGCACTGGCTACCAGAAACACAATGGTTTTTGGTGGGATTAACGGCAATCCTGACTGTGCAAACGTTACGGATGCTGTTAGTAAAACCAGCGGCGGCGGTGATGGAGAGTGAGATTTATTTACCGCCAGTCTCAATTTTAGTTCCGGCTAAAAATGAGAGTGTAGTCTTGGCTGATTTAGTTTACAGCTTATGCCAATTGAATTATCCAAGCGATTCCCTAGATATCTGGGTTGTTGATGACGGTAGTACCGATGAAACCCCGCAGATATTGAGAGAATTACAAACTCAATTTCCAGCTTTACAAGTTCATCGACGGGAATCAAAGGGTGGTAAATCAGGCGCTTTGAATGCAGTGTTTCCCTTTACCCAAGGGGAGATTATCCTAGTTTGTGATGCGGATGCTCAGTTAAGAGCCAATTTTCTCCAGCAAACAGTACCTCTGTTTCAGAAGCAAGCGATCGGTGCAGTGCAAGTCCGAAAAGCGATTTCTAATGCTAATACCAATTTCTTAACCCGTTGTCAGCAGATGGAAATGAACTGTGATAGCTTTTTGCAAACCCATCGCATTGCTATTGGTGGAATGTCTGAACTGCGGGGTAATGGGATGTTAGTTCGTCGGGAATTGTTAGAAAAGTGTCAAGGTTGGAATGAGAACACTGTCACCGATGATTTGGATCTTTGCTTCAAGCTGTATTTAGCAGGTGCGGAAATTGAATTTGTTACAGTTCCATCAATTCAAGAAGAAGGTGTAACTACTTGGGAAAAACTTTGGAATCAACGCTGTCGTTGGGCTGAAGGTGGCTATCAGCGTTACCTAGATTATTTTCCGCAAATTCTTACTTTAGGTTGGGCAAAAGAAACTGATTTACTATTGTTTTTTCTCTTGCAATTTCTTCTGCCAATTGGACTAATACCCGATTTCCTTTGGACAATATTTTATAGCCATCATCCAGTTCTGTTTCCACTGCAAACACTACTCAGTATCATTTTGACAATTGCCTTTATTGCTGGACTTTACCAATTTCAAAATTTACGAGGATGGTCTTTGGTTTGGGCAACAATTCAAGGGTCATTATACATGGTGCATTGGATTCCTGTGATGATTGTGACAACCTTAAAGATGTGTGTGCAAAGGGAGCGATCGCGCTGGGTGAAAACTGAGCATCGTGGTGGAAATGGTTGAGAAGAACGAAGTATAACGTTGAATTGGCAGAATTGCGTGCGTACAAGCTAAAGTAAAAATAGTGTTCTCTGTTTTCGGCTTAAATAGTATCTAAATTGATAGAGCAAAATGCCAAAGTACCAACATCCTAAAATTCTATTTATTAATATGGCTGAAGATGCAGCCAAAGTTTTAGAAGCTAAAGGTTACAACGTGTCAGTAGGTAGTCTGGGAGAGCCTTACAATGTTAAACAAAAAACGATTTCTTTCCTCTGTGTCAGACGTTGAGTTTACCTCATGATTATAAGGAACAGGAAATTATAGTCATTGATATGTGTTATGACCTCAGCTATGGTTCTAAGAACCTATCCCACTAATACCGAAATATGGTAATCTACTTCTCGTATGAGAGGGGTGTATCTGTGTATGGCTGGG
>NZ_JABXKO010000041.1:0-20977 GCF_017114965.1 Nostoc sp. JL31 | reverse complement strand
TTCTTCAGGTTAAATTTTTGTTACATACTTATAAATTTTCCCACCCACCTACTTACACTAGAAAATTACTTTCGGTTGCACGATGGAAAAGCTATCGATTTTAGGCTTAGAGTCCAAAAAGACCAAAGCAATCAGTATAGCTTTTACATTCATCCCCAAGATGTAGATGGTGAAACTTGGGGTTTTAAGGTTATTGGTAATTTCCTAGAATGTACCACCTCAATAAGTGAAGCTTTAAACAGTCTGTTACTAGACGGTGAGACACTTGACAATCTTGATAAAAACGTATTGTTTTTGATGATTAAGCAAGTAGCCAGCAAAATCAACGAACTAGAAACCGTCAACACTTCGCAGCGTGACCAGTTATTTCAAAAAGTGCAAGCTCTAGAACAGTTTCAGCGTGAGTACGAAACTGCACAGGAGTACGAACGCGATCGCAGTTAGTAGTCACTGGGGATTCTAGCTAATTGCTTGGCGTTAACGCAAGCCCCTTGACAAAAATCATAACCTATGAATTATAGTATTCCGAATCAGTGGCATTGGCGCGAATACTTTGCAGAATTCCTGGGAGCCGCTTTCAATATTTTCATCGGCTTGAGTGCAATCGTCTTTAACTTTGGGCACGGTTTGCCAATAGAACAGCTTGTGCCTGATTCAAGCATTCGGCGACTGATTACGGGACTAATTTTTGCTGGCAGTGGAGCGATTGTAGCCGTTTCTCCAATCGGGAAACTGAGTGGCTCTCACATCAATCCTTCTGTCTCACTCGCATTTTGGATACACGGCAAAATGCACCTCCGAGATTTTGTTGGCTTTGTGATTGGACAGTTTCTTGGAGCGATCGCTGTGGGGGCGTTTCGGCTGTTCACGTTAGGCGAACGGGATGTTCTGACTGGAAAACTCTATCACGCTTTTAATTACCCCAGTATTTTCAAAAATGTCAAACTGCCTCATTTCCAGCATCACCCTCACTCGAACAGATAAGCCTAGATAGGTAGTCAGTTTATGCTTTGGATAGCCATTGTCTTAGACTCTGCCTCTGGTGTAGAACACACCTCTAAGTTCACACTTTTGGCAGAAGGACTATTGCAAGAATTCGCGATGTTTTTGAAAGTTTTTCTGTAAGGTATTGCAGTTTTAACAGTTGCAATGGCACTCATTCTCACACTCCGAAAAATCTTTCATCTCTGGAGACGCGATCGGGTTGTCCAAGAAACGATCCGTTTAGAACTAGGTGTGATGTTAGCCTTAGCACTGGAATTTCTATTAGCTGCCGATATCGTTGGCACAGCTATTTCCCCCTCATGGGATGCAGTGGCAAAACTTGCAGCGATTACTGGTATCCGTACCTTTCTCAACTTCTTTTTACAACGAGAAGTACGAGAATTACGAGAAACAGCCCACTCTCTTGAGGGCAAAGTCAGTAAAGAACTGAAATGAATTAGCGGTCTAAGTAAGTCAGCCAGATATCGGAATTTGTAAATCAGTAATGTGTTCTGATTTTGGAGGAATGCACCATGAAAGTTTTGATTTGATTGATCGCCAGTTTTTTTGTATTCATTGTTGATGTCGTGTACGGAAATCATTCCTACGCTCGGTTTTATATGTTGGAAACGATCGCTCGTGTTCCTTAGATGAAAGATGTCGATAGCTGGCATTTCTCTAGGAGTGATTGCTCGCCTACGATCACATCAGTTGAGTATATTCGGGCACACTAGAGGAATCAATGCAGAACTTTTTAGAGCCGATGGGTAAGCTAAATCGACCTAATTTAAACGCTTTGGGAGAAAAAGTGTTGAATGTTTTGAAGTCGGAAATTAAAGTTTAGTTATCAATCTCTTATTTCACCAAACTTATTCTTGATGGGAGCAAACAGCAAGTAATTATTCTCAGAATAAGAATTGCTGTATAGTTTGAGTTATGCCAGATCATACTCTCAAGAGTTGCTCTATGATTGCTCTACCTGGTATTGCCATTCAAAACAAGATATATGAAAGTTCTAATTCTCTAGTTTATCGGGGCATCAGAGAGGATGGAGTAGGGATCGTCGTAAAAATGCTAAAGCTTGATTATCCCTCTCCCCAAGAACTGACTCGCTACAGACAGGAATATAAAATTACCCGCTCCCTAAAATTAAAAGGAGTTATCAAAGCATACAGCCAACAGGACTATCAACGCACTCTGGTGATTCTCTTAGAAGATTTTGGGGGAGAGTCCCTAGAGCAATGGATGCACAAGCGCCCAGATATCTTCTGCCCCATGCCCTTATCCACTTTTCTCGGTGTTGCGATCGCAGTTTGCGACATTCTGGGCAGAATCCATGCAGCCAATGTCATTCATAAAGATATCAACCCTGGAAACATAGTCCTGAATCTGGATACTGGCGTTGTCAAAATTATTGACTTTGGAATTGCCACCCAATTTAACCGCACGAATCCGACTTTCAAAAGTCCTCATGTTTTAGAAGGGACACTGGCATACCTATCTCCAGAGCAAACCGGGCGGATGAACCGTTTACTCGATTACCGCACCGATTTTTACTCCCTTGGTGTGACATTCTACGAACTGCTCACTGGACAACTACCATTTCCCACCACAGACGTGCTGGAGCTAGTCCATTGTCATATTGCCAAACATCCTATTCCGCCTAATGAAATAAATACAACGATTCCCAAGCCAGTTTCAGATATCATTCTCAAACTGATGGCGAAAAATGCTGAAAATCGCTATCAGAGTGCTTGGGGAATCAAAGCGGATTTAGAAATCTGTGCTGACCAATTAAAAGAAATCGGTCAAATCTCTAGCATTCAACTTGGGCTTCAAGACGTTTGCGATCGGTTTCAAATTCCCCAAAAACTTTATGGGCGGGACAAGGAAGTTGCAATGTTACTGGCGGCGTTTGTTCGCGTAGCGTGTTCAGAGTCAAATCGCGTCGCTGCTTTATCAAACAATTCGGAAACTACTTCACACAAGAAACAAGGGGGCAATCCAAAATTCCAAGTCGAAATGATGTTAGTATCTGGCTATGCTGGCATTGGAAAATCTGCGTTAGTTCAGGAAATCTATAAACCAATTACCCAAAAGCGCGGCTATTTTATCTCTGGGAAATTTGATCAATTTCAGCGCAATATTCCCTACAGTGCGATCGCAGATGCTCTGCAAAAATTGGTGCAGCAATTGCTCGTTGAAGCAGACGAACAAGTACAACAGTGGCGATCGCGTCTGCTTGCAGCTTTAGGAACCAACGGACAAATCATTATTGATGTCATCCCAGAAGTTGAGTTAATTATTGGCAAGCAGCCACCTGCGCCGGAAGTTGGCGCAACTGAAGCTCAAAATCGCTTCAATCGGATCTTTCAATCGTTTGTACGGGTGTTTTGTGACAAGTCACATCCCCTAGTTATTTTTCTAGATGATTTGCAGTGGATAGACTCAGCAACGCTGAAGTTAATCGAGTTGATGCTGCTAGATGAGCAAATCCAATCTCTATTTTTAATTGGAGCATATCGAGATAATGAGGTAAATTCAACGCATCCACTGGCGTTAATGCTAGAAAGACTGCGAAAACAAGGAGTAGTTTTTCAAGAAATTATCCTGACACCCTTAACGCTGGAACCGTTGAATCAGTTGATTGCCGAGACACTACATCACAATAATGACACCATTCGTTCCTTAGCTCAGTTGGTGTTGCGTAAAACCGAGGGTAATCCTTTCTTTGTCAATGAATTTTTGAGGACGCTGTATAGCGAAAATCTGTTGACCTTTGACCCCCTTACTAAAGGAGGTCAGAGAGGAGGCTGGCAGTGGAACATTGCTCAGATTCAAGCCCGAAATATTACTGATAATGTTGTGGAGTTGATGCTTCACAAGTTGAAAAAACTGCCAGATAATACACAGAAAATCCTTCGGTTAGCTGCTTGCATTGGTGCTGAATTTAATTTAGATACGTTGTCGATTGTTTGTGATCAATCACCTGAAACGGTTTTCCAAGATTTACAAGCAGTAATGCAAGTTGGATTAATTCAACCCCTCTCTGAATTAGATGACAACTTGTTAATTCAAGAGTATAAATTTTTGCATGATCGCGTGCAGCAAGCAGCATATATCTTAATAGATGAGTCGCAAAAACAAGTTGTTCATTTACAAATTGGTCGTAATCTACTATGCAAAACTTCACCGGAGTGCCTATCAGATAGGTTATTTGAAATCGTTGATCACTTGAATCATGGGATTGAGCTTGTCAGTCAGCAACCAGAACGCAATGAAATTGCTAGATTAAATTTAATCACAGGACAGAAAGCAAAGGCAGCGATTGCCTATAGTATGGCGAAAAAATATTTAGCCACAGCAAGAGTTTGGCTAGCAGCTTCTAGCTGGCAAACCAACTATGACCTGACATTAGAATTATATTTAGAAACAACAGAAGTCGCGTATTTGTGTGGCGATTTTGAACAGGTAGAATACTGGGTGGCGATCGTTCTACAAGAAGCTAAGACTATTCTCGATATTGTAAAAATTTACGAAGTCAAAATTCAAACCGACATCGCGCAGAACCAGCTATTAAAAGCAATAAATACTGGATTGCAAGTGTTGCAGAAATTGGGGATCAGTTTTCCCGAAAAACTGAGTCAGTCAGATATTCAGCTTGAACTAAACATAATCATATCCCGCTTTGACAACGAGCCGATTCAGGACTTGATCCAATTGCCAGAAATGGCTCAACCAGAGAAGCTAGCAGCAATGCGAATTCTCTCAAGGATAACCCTTGCTGCCTATCATGCAGCTCCCGATCTGGTGCTTCTACTTGTGTTTAAACAGATAAACTTATCAATCCAGTATGGCAATACGTTTGTGTCTCCTTTTGCATACGCCAACTTTGGGTTAATTCTTTGTGGAATGGTCGGAAACATTGAGACTGGCTACGAGTTTGGGCAGCTTACATTAAGGCTGTTAGCTCATCTGAAAATCCATTCACTTGAAGCTAGAACATTGTTCATGGTGACTAACTTCATCACCCACTGGAAAGAGCATATTAGAGAAACATCAAAACCATTTCTGGAAGCTTATCAAAGTGGTCTGGAAACTGGAGATTTAGAGTTTGCTGCCTATTGCGCTTTCACTTACTGCCTCCAACTCTTTATCGTTGGAAAAGAACTTGTAGAGGTTGAACACGAGATGGCAACATACTGTGAAGCAATCTATCAAATTAAACAGACAACATCACTCACTTGGACTCAAATATTTCAGCAGTCTGTTTTAAATTTGATGGGATGCTCGGTCAATCCATCCCGTCTCGTTGGCGAATCCTACAACGAGGAAAATAGACTGCCACACCATGAAATAGAAGATGCAGTTATACTCTTTTTGGTACATCTCAACAAACTTATTCTATGTTATCTATTTTCTGAGTATGTTCAGGCGTCTGAGAACGCAGCCATAGCGGAAAGTCATGTAATCCGCGTCAGTGCAACACCCCTCGTTCCTTTACACTACTTCTATACCTCTCTAGCAAGACTCGCAATATTTCCTGGAAGCAGCGCTCAAGCGCAAGAGAAAATTCTCAAAAACGTTGCTGTTATCCAGGAGCAAATGAAGCAATGGGCAGTTTATGCGCCAATGAATTATTTGCATAAATATCATTTAGTGGAAGCAGAGATTGCACGAGTTTTGGGTCAGTTACTTGAGGCAGAAGAGTTCTACGAACAAGCAATTCAAGGAGCTAGAGACAATGAGTATTTGCAAGAAGAAGCATTAGCCTATGAATTAGCTGCCAAATTTTACCTATCTCGTGGCAGGAAAAAGATTGCTCAAACTTATATGAAAGAAGCGCACTACTGCTACGCTCGCTGGGGAGCAGTGGCGAAAGTCAAAGATTTAGAAACTCGCTATCCCCAGCTATTTCCTCAATCGTCGGGCATGGCTTCCACGCCAATCTACACCACTGCTGGAACTAACTCTAATACCTCACATGTCGCTTTCGATTTAGCGACGGTGATGAAAGCTTCCCTTGCAATTTCGAGTCAAATTGAATTGGATAAGTTACTCAGTTCCTTGATGCAGATATTAATTGAGAATGCAGGCGCACAAAGCGGATGTCTGCTTTTGGAAAATTCAGGAGAATGGGTGATCGAAGCTGCTTGTGAACTGAGTGATGGTGAGCAGGTCTGTGCTACGCAAGTCCTACAATCTATCCCAACTACAAATTATCTTCCTGAATCAATTATTAATTATGTTATTCATACTCATGAATGTGTAATCTTAAGTGACGCTACTCGTGAAAGTAATTTTATCAATGAGCCATATATTCAACACTATCAGCCTCAATCCATTTTGTGTTTACCACTGCTGAATCAAAATCGGCTTGTTGGTGTGTTATATCTGGAAAATCGGTTAGCTGCTGGGGCATTTACACCAGCGCGATTCTCCGAAGGAGACGCTACGCGAACGCAAGTCTTAAATCTGCTATCCACTCAGGCAGCCATTGCGATCGAAAATGCCAAGCTCTATTCAAAGCTACGCACCAGCGAAAGTCAGATGGCTCAATTTCTAGAAGCGGTTCCGGTGGGAATTGGAATAGTGGATGCGACTGGTCGCCCTTACTACGCCAATCAACGGGGCATCCAGCTAATGGGCACAGGGATTGATCCTGCCGTGCCACCAGAGCAAATCGCAGAAGTTTATCAATTTTATCTGGCGGAAACAAATCAAATCTATCCTACTGAGAAACTGCCAGTTATCCGGGCGTTGAGTGGCGAACGCACCTCTATTGATGACGTAGAAATTCGCCAAAATAACACCACCATTCCCATTGAGGTGTGGGGAACTCCAGTTTTTGACGAACAGGGCAATGTGGCTTATGCGATCGTAGCCTTTGAAGATATTACGGAACGTAAAAAAGCAGAAAATCTTTTAGCGAATTACAACCGCACTTTAGAACAACAGGTAGCCCAACGAACAGCGGCGTTACAGCAAAGCGAAGCAGAACTGCGCAGTCGAGAACAAGAATTACGGCTGATCACCGACGCTCTACCGGCTCTGATCAGCTATGTGGATGCCAATCGATGCTATCAATTTATCAACCGTACCCATGAGGTTTGGTTTAGCCGTAACCGTGATGAGATTCTGGGCAAATCTGTTCATGAACTTTTAGGTGAGACGGTTTATCAACGGGTTGAGCCGTCTATTAATCAAGTGTTTGAAGGGCAAACTGTAACCCTGGAAGCAGAAATCCCTTCTTCGCTTGGTAGACACTGCATCAGTGCGACCTTGATCCCCGATTTTGATCGCAATGCTCAAGTGAGAGGCTTCTACAGTCTCATCACGGATATTAGCGAACAGCGAAACGCTGCACTGCGTGAACGCAAAAGAGCCGAACACGCCTCAATTCTGGAAGAACGCAACCGGATGGCGCGAGAAATTCACGATACCCTGGCACAGTCCTTCACAGGCATTCTGCTCCAAGTCGGAGCGGCAATGCAAGTGCTGGCGGATGATCGAGAAGCAACTCAGGAACATCTGGAAATGATTGATGAACTGGCACGCATTGGGCTTTCTGAGGCGCGGCGATCGGTGGCAGCGCTCCGCCCTCAGATGTTGTCAGAAGGCAATTTGCAGAGTGCCCTGCACCGCCTCGTGACTCAAATGAGAGCTTCTACCGATACCATTGTGATCTGCGAAATCAAAGGCACAGCCTATTCTTTGCCAACCGAGGTTGAAAATCATTTATTACGGATTGGGCAGGAAGCATTAACCAATGCCATAAAATACGCTGATGCTGCCGAAATTCGTATTGAGTTGGTATATGACAATGCCCAATGTATTCTGCGCGTTAAAGACAATGGACGGGGTTTTGGGGTTGCTACGATCCCATCTGTTGGCGGATTTGGATTACTGGGAATGAGCGAGCGAGCAGAACATCTTGGAGCGCAACTGAGTATTCAGAGCCAACCTGGGCAAGGAACAGAAATTGTTGTCATTGTAAATCGAGAGTGAGAATATTATTAAAAATGCACTGGTTACAAACGCAACCTGTAGTAGCTCAATTTCTAATTCTTAATAATTATGAGCCAATCAACGAATATTCGGGTTCTGATTGTTGACGATCATTCCATTGTTAGGCAAGGATTGACAACCATTATTAACCGTGACCCAGAGATGACGGTGATTGCTCAAGCAGAAGATGGACAACAGGCGATCGCTCTCTTTTGTGAATACCAACCAGATGTAACGCTAATGGATTTACGAATGCCGCAGATGGCAGGAGTTGAAGCCATTACTGCTATTTGTGCCGAATTTAAAGCTGCCCGAATTGTTGTGCTGACAACTTATGATGGTGATGAAGATATTTATCGTGGTTTACAGGCAGGCGCTAAAGGATATTTGCTCAAAGATGCTAAACCTAACGAACTTCTGAGTGCCATTCGCACAATTCATCGCGGTCAGCAGTATATTCCACCAGCAGTGGGGGCAAAACTGGTACAGAGGATGAGCAATCCAGAACTGAGTGAGCGAGAGCTAGATGTACTCCGTTTAATGGCGCAAGGAATGAGTAATTTAGAAATTAGCACTACTTTGAGTATCGGTGAAAGCACCGTCAAATCTCACGTTAATCGAATTTTAAGTAAATTGGGAGTTAGCGATCGCACTCAAGCTGTGATTATTGCTGTTAAACGAGGTATTGTCAATTTGTAAGAAAGTTGTACTAAAGTTCAAATTTAGATTCCAACTTTAGTTGGAGCCAACCTTAGATTTTGAGATGGACTGATTTATCAATCACTCTATTGAGCAAAAGTTTCAACTTCTAGGGGACGACAAGTTAGAGTTAATTGCATATATTTAATTCAGTCAAACATTGATAGCAATTTAGTTGCAAGATATAAGTTTACTTTACACAAAGAAAGTAGAAAGAGGGTTGTATGTTCAGCGCTGGCGACGAGCATACAACTGCCGGAGGTATCAGTGAGTTTTGACCGTGACCGCAGTTTGTTATTCGTCCCACCTTCAACACAAGATCATATAAAAGGGGTGCTGAATGCGACCGCAGTGCTGGTTATGTATGGGGACTATCAATGTCAAGAGAGTGCAGACGCTTACAGGCTGATTAAAGTCATTGGGCAACAGCTTAGTGTTTCTTTGGGGGAGAATTATTTGTGTTTCATCTTCCGTCATTTTCCACAGATAGAGATTCATTCTCATGCTCAACGTGCGGCTGAAGCTGCTGAAGCTGCTGCTGTCCAAGGTCAATTTTGGCCAATGCATGAAATGCTGTTCAGCCATCAACAAGAGTTGGGAAATGGCTATCTGGTGGAGTATGCCAATAATCTCGGACTTAATATTTCCCAATTTCTACAAGATATATCTAAAAAAGTGTACATTGATCGCATCAATGAAGATATTCAAAGTGGATTATACAGTGGAGTAATGGCTACCCCAGCACTGTTTATTAATGGAATTCGGTATAGCGTAGGCGTAGCCCAACCCAGGCATCGCTGGAAAATTGAGCAGTTGATGGCAGCTATTATCACTGCAAGTCATTAAGTTTTCTGGTTCTTAACCACACAACCAAAATTACTGCTTATTACACAAGCAATTAATCAACAGGAGAAATCTGATGGCACAATCTCTCTGGCTTTTTGGCACTCGCCTCAACATCGTTGCCGATCACACTACTACCGGAGGTCAGTACGATCTGATCGAAGGCTACTTCCCTCCCGGCACACAAACACCCCCCCATCGCCACACGCGCTATTCCGAACAACTCTACGTCCTAGAAGGGGAGTTCACGGTCTGGGCGGGTGAAAACAAGGTTGTGTTGAACGGTGGTGAAAGCTTCCTGATTCCTGCTGGCACGCCCCACGTAGTCGCTGCACTCAGCGATCAGCCAGCTCGCGGGTTGGTGGTTGCTGCGCCGAGTAGCTTTGCTCGGCTAATCGCAGCAGTTGGTACAGAGGATGAGACGGAAGCACCGGACATGGAGCTGTTTGATCGCATTTCCACCGAGATCGGCGACGAAATTCTGGGACCGCCCGGAACCTTACCCTCGGCATGAGGTGATGTTGGCTCGCACTCTGATAAGTACTCACTTTGGGGACGAATCGTAGAGTTGCATATTTGATCGCTTGCATCTCTTTATTGCTGCTAGGAAGCTAGACCATGAGAAAATCACGTCTAAAGCCTACCGTATTGAAAGACTATCGCATCACAATTCCTGCTTCCTTTTTCAGCATGATTCTGGGTTTAGTGGGATTGGGTAGTTGTTGGCGAGTAGCTGCTAAACTCTGGCACCTCCCCGCCTGGATTGGCGAAGCAATTATGCTGCTTACAGTTGTAATCTGGCTCGTGTTATTGCTGCTCTATGTCAGCAAATGGCTGTGGGCGAGAGCAGATGCCCTAACTGAGTTTGAGCATTCTGTTTTGTGTTGCTTTATCGGGTTGGTGCCTGTGTCTACGGTGATTGTAGGGCTAGCGATCGCGCCCTACTCCCGTGCGATCGCCGTTGCATTATTTGTTGTGGGTGCAATTGGTCAGTTGAGCTTTGGCATATATCGTTCCGGTCGGCTATGGATGGGAGGACGTAAGCCAGAAACGATCACACCCATTCTTTACCTGCCTACAGTCGCGGGTGGTTTTGTCAGTGCGATCGTTGCCAGTGCCCCTGGCAGTGCTGCTATTCATTAGCGCAAATATCGTGATTGGCAGTATTGCTCTGGGAACAGTACGGCTGTTGCTGCGAGGGAAACTACTACCATTGCCTGCGACAGGCGATCGCAGTAAATAAGCGGTATCGTTCAGCGACTTTTATAGTTTCTCCTAGAACAAGACAGATTGCGTAATTGTCTGGTGCATTGAAGGCAAACATCAATACAAAATTCACACAAACGGAGAAATTTTATGGCGGGTAAACTTACAGGTAAGATCGCACTGGTGACAGGTGGTAACAGTGGAATCGGACTCGCTACAGCCCAACGGTTTGTACAAGAGGGGGCTTACGTCTTTATCACTGGTCGTCGTCAAAACGAACTTGATGCTGCGGTGAAGAAGATTGGAGAAAACGTCACTGCTGTTGGGAGTGATGTGTCCAATCTCGCAGATATCGATCGCCTTTACACTACGATTAAGCAGGAGAAAGGACACCTCGATATCCTCTTCGCTAACGCTGGAGGCGGCGAACTTGCTCCACTCGGCTCGATTACCGAGGAGCATTTCGATAAGACTTTTAATACCAATGTCAAGGGTTTACTCTTCACTGTACAGAAAGCACTGCCATTGATGCCAGAGGGTTCATCGATCGTCCTCAATGCTTCGACCACTTCCATTCAAGGCACTCCAGCGTTCAGCGTTTACAGTGCGACCAAAGCCGCTGTGCGCTCCTTTGCCCGTAACTGGACACTTGACCTCAAAGAGCGCAAGATTCGCGTCAATGCCATTAGCCCTGGTGTGGTTCCTACTCCTGGCTACAATCTCTTGGGATTGAGTGACGAACAGGTGCAGGGATTTGTGGCAAGCCAGGTTGATACTATCCCCCTTGGGCGGGTGGGTACACCGGACGAAATTGCTAAGGCAGTTGTTTTCCTTGCCTCGGATGACAGCAGCTTTGTGAACGGCATCGAACTGTTTGTCGATGGTGGTATGGCACAAGTTTGAATGTCAACGAGATGCGCGACGTGAAAGTTTTGCGTAGAAGCAGTAGTCTATATAACCTTACAAGGAGTAAAGTCATGACCACATATCGTACAGTTTCGATCGATGGTTTGGATATCTTTTATCGAGAAGCTGGTTCCCGCAATAATCCGACAATTCTACTGTTGCACGGCTTCCCGACCTCATCTCACATGTTCCGCAATCTGATATCTGCCCTGGCTGATAAATTCCATCTGGTTGCACCCGATTATCCAGGTTACGGCAACAGTTCAATGCCAACCGTAAATGAGTTTGACTACACGTTTGATAATTTGGCTGAGATTGTGGAAAAATTTATTGCTGCGATCAATCTCAAGAAATATAGCCTTTACGTAATGGATTATGGCGCTCCCATTGGCTATCGAATTGCAGCTAAATATCCAGAGCGAGTGGAAGCGCTGATTGTCCAAAACGGGAATGCTTACGAAGAAGGTCTGCGTGAATTTTGGAACCCAATTAAGGCTTACTGGCAAGAGCGATCGCCTGAGAATGCTGACAAGCTTAAACACCTTGTCAATTTGGAAGCCACGAAATGGCAATATACCAACGGCGTTCGCAATTTAGAAGCAATTAGCCCTGATACCTGGAATATGGATCAATTGTTCCTCGATCGCCCAGGAAACGATGAGATTCAGCTGGCGCTGCTGTATAGCTATGGCACTAATCCACCATTATATCCGCAATGGCAGGAGTATTTTCGCAAATATCAGCCCCCTACCCTGATTGTTTGGGGTAAGAATGACTACATCTTCCCCCCAGAAGGCGCTCATCCCTACAAGCGCGACCTAAAAGACGTGGAGTTGCATTTACTTGATACCGGACATTTTGCCTTAGAAGAAGAAGGCGATGCGATCGCAGACCATATCCGTCGCTTTCTGACCACTCACGTTGTAGAGAACACCAAGCTAACCACCAGTAACAAATAGTTTTGACTGGGAAATAATGTCGGTAAAAAGTATTGTCATTCTACAATTACTGCTTATCAAGCAGTACTGTTAAATCAATTAATTTAACAGTGCCATCTCAACAGATTGTTTACAATTTATTAAAGGAGAATGTCATGGTTGCTCAAGCAAACTCGCAAGCAGCAAAAATTTTGGAAGTTGCGGATGATCCACGTCTTTCCAAAGGAGTAAAGGAATTTTTGAAAGTGCTGAATTCAGGGGGTGTGGCGCTGGAGAAACTCACAGCGCTCGAAGCACGTCAAGTCCTTGTAGATGCACAGACTTCCGTTTCAGTAGACCTTTCAGGCATTGAAGAGTCCCAAAAGACGATTACTGCTGATGGTTATTCAATTACCCTGAATATTGTACGACCAGCAGGTGTTCAAGGCACATTGCCTGTTTTCATCTTTATTCATGGTGGTGGTTGGGTGCTGGGTGATTACCCAACACACAAGCGCATGGTTCGCGATCTGGTGGTGCTTTCAGGGTTTGCAGGTGTCTTTGTCAACTACACTCGCACGCCAGATGCTCAGTACCCACAGGCAATCAATGAGATTTATGCTGCGACCAAATGGGTTGCCGAGCATGGTGAGGAGATTGGGGTGGATGGCAAGAATTTGGCAGTCGTTGGCAACAGTGTCGGCGGTAACATGACAACTGTCACTGCTTTGAAGGCGAAAGAAAAAGGAGGGCCACACATCAAGCTGCAAATTATGATGTGGCCGATTGTAGATGCTGATTTTGAAACGAATTCTTATCACCAATTTGGCGATCAGCGTTTTCTGACTGTACCCACGATGAAGTGGATGTATGACATGTACATCGCTGATCCAGAAAAGCGCAAAGACATCTATGCTTCTCCCCTACAGGCAACGGTTGAGCAACTCAAAGGCTTGCCTCCGGCGTTAATTGTGGTTGCAGAGAGCGATATCTTGCATGACGAAGGCACAGCCTATGGACGCAAGCTCGATGAAGCTGGGGTCGAGGTAACAACTGTGCAGTACAACGGTATGATTCATGACTTCGGACTACTGAATGGTTTAGCAGAGTTGCCACAAACCCGTTCTCTGTTTGTTCAAGCTGCTGCCCAATTGAAGAAATATCTGCAATAGGATGCGTAGTTTACCGCCGCAGGCATCGTTTCTTTTACCGCAGTTGCAATTAAGCCTCGTTCTTGTCAGGTTTTGGCGATCAGCTACGCTGGGCGGTTACGCCATCGCGGGCTTGAGACTGCTCTGACTTATCCAATCTTCATTGGCTTCTTGGGGTCAGATGTTGAGTGGACTAGCAATGAAGCAGACCATTGCTAGTCCACTCAGCGATTTCATGACAGGAACCACAATCAGGATTGACGCAGATGGCACTCCAACGGTTTGAAAATTGCCAATGCGGTTCTGTCCACGGATGAAGTTGTAAAAGCAATTAAGTAACGTCAACAACCATAAAGACTCACCATCATGAAAAAACTAGACGGAAAAATTGCAGTCCAGAGCGCCAAGGACATTCGCGGCCCATCACCATTGATTGCTATCGAGGACGTGGCGGTGTTGGAGTTCTTCGAGAAGTCATCCCGGAACCTGCTTGCAGCAGAGGCGATCGCTGGTGTAGATCATCACGTTGCGCTGTCAGTTGTCGGTGCCGATCGCATCCCCGACAGCGGTTATATGCGTGCGAAAGCTGCTCAAGAGAAGCTGATCAAGTCTGGAGGAGTACCTTATACAATCCTTCGTGCCACGCAGTTCTTCGAGTTCATGGGTGCGATCGCCCAATCTGCCACCGATGAACAAACGGTTCGCTTGCCGTCTGCCTTTATACAGCCCATCATGTCAGATGACGTAGCTGCCGCGCTAGTCGATATCACCCTGGGAGAACCCGTGAACGGCATCATTGAGCTAGCAGGTCCAGACCGACTCCATTTTGACGAACTCATCCGCCGATTCCTGAGCGCAAACCACGTCCCCGTCAGGTCGTCACAGACACCCAAGCCCGCTATTTCGGCACAGAACTGGACGATCGCACTCTCATTCCAGGAGACAAATCGCTTATCGGTTCGACCCGTTTCGAGGACTGGCTTAACCGCTCTGTCGCTTAAGCCGCTGTGATAAGTGCAACAATATTACTCAGTTTTTATCCTGCAAGGAATCCACTGCTATGAATGCAAACAACGGCATCGTCAACCAGATTAGCCCGTATGCAGTGACTGAAACTATCGATCGCTTTGCAGCCATCCTTCAAGCAAAAGACATCACCGTTTTTGCCCGCATCGATCAACAGGCTGAAGCCGAAAAAGTCAGACTAAGCTTACCTCCGACGCAATTGTTGCTGTTTGGCAACCCGAAAGCCGGAACTCCCCTCATGGTTGCAGAACCAACGATCGCCCTGGATTTACCCCTGAAAGTACTGGCATGGGAAGCGACTGACGGCAAAGTGTGGGTGAGTTACAACGATCCCAATTACTTAAAACAGCGATTTTCTCTCTCCGATGAGTTGGTGAAGAACATCGCTATCATTGCACCTTTAATCCATCAAGCACTCCTTTAATTAACTTATTTGTTGATTCAATTTAAAATTCTCATGAAACTCATCTCTGTAAACGTCGGGCTGCCGCGTGAAGTAACCTGGAAAGGGAAAACAGTTAGCACTGGAATTTTTAAAGAACCAGTCAGCGAACGAGTGATGCTGCGATCGCTCAATTTAGACGGTGATGGACAAGCCGATCTAACCGTTCATGGAGGAGCAGACAAAGCAGTTTATGTCTATCCGTTCGAGCATTACGATTACTGGCGAGGTGAATTGCCTGGCACAGATTTGCCTCTAGGCATCTTTGGTGAAAATTTCACGACCACTGGACTCAAAGAAGAGGAAGTGAATATTGGCGATCGCTTTCATATCGGCACTGTAAAACTGATGGTTACACAACCTCGCCTACCCTGTTACAAACTTGGGATTCGGTTTGGACGACCTGATATGGTTAAACGATTTCTTGCAAGTCGTCGAACCGGATTTTACTTTCGTGTTTTGCAAGAGGGCGAAGTCGGAGCCGGAGACACTTTAGAGTTGGTGAGCCGGGATGACAACAATATTACTGTTGCTAATATCACTCAGCTTTATACTCGTGAGCAGAACAATCCAGAGTTACTTCACCAAGCTGCTCAACTTGAAGCCTTACCCGAAAGCTGGCGCGACTACTTCCAGGAGCAAAGTCGTCGTCAGGATGTGAAATAGATGCTGTTGTTTTATGAAGGCGAAATTGGTGCAGAAAGCAATGCGACAAGCATCTTCGTTGCAGTTTTTGTCTAAGTACAGCTTTGCATAAGTTCGTAACTTTTTTAAACGCAGAGTCACATAGAGGTAAAGGCATAGGCGCAACTCTTGGAGACGCTACGCGAACGCCTTCCCGCAGGGTAGGTACACAGAATTCTGCCAAAGTTAATTCGCTATGAATTAATGAAATGCGGAAGCTAGTTTATTTTTGCATACTCAGGGTAATGTGGATGCTGCACCAGATTTACAGTTTCTTTTCGGCCCGGTTGTGTTAGCACCCTCTGGCTATGCCCAACCTGGTTCAGGATTTACAAGTCTAGTCTGTTTTGATGCTTTGAGTCTGCTCGATAAAGTCACCATAAGTAGATAAACAAAATTAATTACACAATATGTTCATGAAATGTTAAAAATGCTTCCTGAAATGCCTGAGTCTATTTTATTAACCCAGATTTTTGCCAAGCTTACTTCTCTAGGACGTATTCATACGGTTTCTACAGGCGTTGAACCCTCGTAAATTGGCAGAGGTATTGAATTTATAGTTATAGTTAGCCGTAACTTATAAGATTGAAAATACGAGTCCCTAATTGTAAGAATTTATCAATTGAGTACAAATTTCTTTTTCGTGCAGATGTCTTAGCACAATAGGAGGACAGATGCAAGTATTAAGCGATCGCTTCTTGATCATAACTGTAAGTCAATACTGTTTTGTGATTTTGACTCCTAATGAGCAGATAATAGATGGTTGAGAGTTCTCGCTGTGGAGGAACAGCGTTGAGAAACTTATCAGGTGATAAAGGCACAATCTTAGTAGTAGATGACGAAGCCAGCATCCGCCGAATTTTACAGACGCGGCTAGAAATGATTGGCTACAGCGTAGTTACAGCTAGTGATGGTGAAGAAGCTTTGTCAGCTTTTCGCCTGTTGACCCCTGATTTGATAGTTCTGGATGTGATGATGCCAAAACTAGATGGCTACGGTGTGTGTCAAGAATTACGGAAAGAGTCAGACGTGCCAATCATCATGCTAACAGCCTTGGCAGATGTCGCAGACCGAATAACTGGGCTAGAACTTGGTGCTGATGACTACATGACGAAACCTTTCTCACCCAAAGAACTGGAAGCTCGAATTGCCTGCGTACTAAAGCGGCGCTCCCACAAAAACAGTGTAAACATTATTCCTAACTCTGGGATAATCCATGTGGGCAATCTCAAAATCGATATCAATAAACGGCAAGTCTACAAAAATGAGCAACGCATTCGGTTGACAGGTGTGGAGTTTAGCTTATTAGAGTTGTTAGTGAATCATTCAGGAAAGATTTTTTCGCGATTAGAAATATTACAACAATTGTGGGGCTTTGTACCAGAGATGAATACAGATACCCGTGTAGTAGATGTGCATATCTCACGATTGCGGACAAAGGTAGAATCCGACCCCAACGACCCAGAATTCATTATCACAGCAAGAGGTAATGGTTATTTTTTCCCACGAATTATTGATTCAGAACAGGAATAACAGAAAAATATGAGTAAGCTCATCTTAATTACAGGCATAAGTAAAGGTCTAGGTTATGCGATGACCGAGGGTTTTATTCAACAGGGACATACTGTTATTGGTTGTGCCCGTTCATCAGATGCGCTCGAGAAAATATGCCATAAATTTAGTGCGCCCAACGATTTCACATCTGTAGACGTGGCAAATGAACAGCTTGTAAAAAAATGGGCCCAAGACGTACTTCAAAAATATGAACCGCCAGATATAGTGATTAATAATGCGGCAATTACTAATTACCTAGCGCCTTTGTGGGAAATACCATCTGAAGAATTTTCTGATCTGATAGATATCAATATCAAAGGAGTAGCGAATATAATTCGCCATTTCGTACCAGCAATGGTGAAAAACAAACGGGGTATTATTGTTAACTTTAGTTCTGGCTGGGGACGTTCGACTTCAGCCCAAGTTGCACCATATTGTGCTTCCAAGTGGGCAATAGAAGGATTAACTCGTTCTTTGGCACAAGAATTGCCGAATGGTATGGCAGCTATACCCCTCAATCCAGGTATTATTCATACAGATATGCTTTCTATTAGCTTTGGAGAAGAAGCTGCTAATTATACACCCGTATCCGATTGGGTATTGAAAGCTGTGCCATTTATTCTCAATTTAAAACCCAAAGATAACGGGATTCCCTTGACTATACATTAAAGAGTGAATCTCAATTGCGTAGGCGTAGCCCGTCGTAGACATCGTTGCGATTAGGAGCCGACAGTTGAATTATCTCAGAAAAACGTGAATACTTAACCGCATCGGTAGGGGGATAATCCGCCGATACTGCAATTAACCCAATTTTTATATCCTCGAAATAAATCACACCCCCAATATGTCCTTCAAGAAAGGAAAGCTCCATGAAATAAATCAATCTCATTAACTTATGCTTCTTGCTAAAACTTTAGGCGATTGCTTTGAGTTCTGCAAACTAGACCAAGCGATAAATACTGATTATGAGCGTTGATTCTGAATCTTGGTCGTGGTCAAGAGTAATTTAGATGCGTTTGCCATGCAGCCTATATCTGATTTATGGGCTAGTTTTAGTCTTCGTGTGTTACTTTCTGTTTTATCTACCCATCTCACCAGATATGTTTGCAGCCGCATCCTATTTACTAGGCACGGCAATGTCATTAATCATTGCTTACTGTTTTTACTTATTCTTTGAGCGGCCATTTATGTCTGGTTTCTTAAAAAAGCGAAAAGGAAAAGATGCTGTGATTTGACATAATTGTTAGATATGTTAACCGCACACAGATATTCATTTTGCTGTACATAGAGGTAGATAGAATACCTACAAATCTTCAGAGGATTGACAGCAAATTAGCAAATTCTACACAACACCAAACTTTATTTGGTTTGGCTTTATGAAGATATGAAAGAAACAAACGCAAATGACTATAGTTGGCTGTATTAAAGCTGTATTTTTAAATACAAGTTATTATATGCACTGTACTAGTACTGCATATATCTATCTTTAGACATAGAAAAATTTCATTCTGATTTCATTTTTTTACGAAAAGCTATGAATAGGGTGAACGGTAAGACATTTCAGACATTTATATACCTTCATTAATGACAAGTGATTGCTAAAAATATGTTAGCCAGGGGTAAAATTCTCTGGTTGAGGCTTTCTCGTCAGTTGGTTCAACCCAGGCGCTTGGCTTTCGTGGAAGCTTGCCTGATTGGTCTAGTTTCTGGGTTAGCGGCAGTTCTTTTAGGACAGGCAGTTGATTGGGCAGGCGCATTGCGAGTGCGTGTTTCTTACCTTTTACCTGCCTACTTAGTGCTACCGGGTATTGGATTAGTAGGGGGAATTTTAGCTGGTTGGCTAGTAGAGCATTTTGCACCGGAAGCATCAGGTAGTGGGATGTCTGAAGTCAAAGCCGTATTGGCTCGCGTACCAATGCCGTTAAATCTGCGAATCGCTTTGGTCAAGTTGATCAGCGCTACGTTAGTGTTGGGTTCGGGAATGCCTTTGGGACGGGAAGGACCAACTGTCCAAATTGGGGCAGCTTTGGCAAATCAACTTAGTAACTGGGTACCAACTTCACCAGAGCATCGTCGCCAACTGATCGCCGCCGGAGCCGGGGCTGGATTAGCTGCGGCTTTTAATGCACCGATCGCAGGTGTGCTTTTTGTAGTGGAAGAATTACTCCAAGATGTATCTGGTATCACTCTTGGTACTGCAATTTTGGCTTCTTTCATCGCTTCAGTCATTTCCCGGCTCTATGGTAGTCACAGCTTGGATCTGAATCATTTAAATTTAGGTCTTCCCGATACAACTTTCTTCGCTCAGGAAATCCCTTTCTACTTGATTTTGGGAGTGCTGGCGGGACTTCTAGGCATTCTGTTTAATAAAGGTATTCTTGAGAGTCTAGCAATTAACCGCCGCCTGGTAAGGTTGAGTTTACCCTGGCGAATTGGAATCGCTGGGTTAGTTAGTGGTGTGGCGATCGCCTTTTTACCTGCTGCCTTTCGGGATCATGCTGGGCTGAGAGAAATTTTGCTTGTGGGTAGTGCTAATTGGTCATTTGCAGCGATCGCTCTTTTAGTCCAGTTTACCCTAATTATTTTTACCTACGGCTCTGGAGCGCCAGGGGGTTTACTAGTTCCTACCTTAGCCTTGGGTGCTGCTCTTGGTTACTTAGTGGGTGCTGTCGAACACAGTTTACTGGGAATGAGTGCTGCAACAGTCTATGCTCATGTCGGCATGGCTGCCTTTTTTAGCGCTGTCTCCAAAGTACCAATTACAGCAGTTGTCATTGTATTTGAGATGACAACAGATTTCAATCTGGTGCTACCGCTAATGATTGCGTCTGTGGTTGCCTATTTAGTAGCAGAAAAAATTGACCATCGATCGCTCTACGACCTTCTACTAGAGTGGAAAGGGATTCACATCACCAAGGAGCCAAGCACAGAGGGACTTCTAGCGCAACTGAGTGCCGTAGATGTGATGCAACGGCGTGTAGAAACCCTCTCTAGCCAAATGAGTACTGATGAAGCAGTACAGGCATTTTCCCACTCTCACCATCGCAACTTTCCGGTTTTAGAGAATGGTAAAGTTGTTGGCATTGTGACTCAGAAAGATTTAGTTAATATTGCTTCGCAACAGTTAGGCAAAGATACAACTATTAGCGAGATTATGACACCAGAGCCAGTGACAGTAACTCCCACAGCTACACTGGCTCATGTACTGCATATACTCAATCGTTATCACCTCAGCTGCTTGCCTGTTACAGAAGGTCGCAAGCTCATAGGAATTATTACTCGTAGTGATATTATCCGTGTAGAAGCAGAGCAACTCAGTGGTAATAGCGAACAAATAGAACGTAAATCAGCACCTTCTTATGTGGTTTACCAAACTCGCGCTCCAGCTACAGGCAAAGGAAGGTTGTTAGTACCACTTTCACATCCTCAGACAGCCGAGACTTTATTGGAGATGGCAGTTGCGATCGCTAAAGATCGCAATTACGAAATAGAATGCCTACAACCCACATTCCGCAGGGCGTGTTAAAAAAGAAGATAATATTTTCGACAAGGGGCAC